>NZ_CM002139.1:1760534-1795207 GCF_000454545.1 Xanthomonas cassavae CFBP 4642 | reverse complement strand
AATGGCGTGCAGCTTCGCCAGATCCAGCCCGGCAAGCCGAACCAGAATGCCTACGTCGAATCCTTCAACGGCCGGCTACGCGACGAATGCCTCAATGAACACTGGCTCCCAACGCTGCTACATGCGCGCACCGAGATCGAACGATGGCGTCGCGAGTACAACGAGGAACGACCCAAAAAAGCGATTGGCGGCATGACACCGGCTGCCTATGCCCAGCACCTGGCCAACAGCGATATCATCAACCCCGGACTCTAAACCCGACTGCTACTCAGGATGGGGGGACGTCGGCAGCACACCCGGGGTTCCTGGCCGTGCAGCAACGCCGGAATCGAATGCTTGTCGTGCTCACTGGGCGAGTGCCCCTCAAAAAGGGCATTGGCCTATTTATTGAGGCGGCGGACGTAGGGGATTATAGCGAAAACATCAAATATGTTCTACTTGCAGTCCAGGGTAGATGACCGTTACAACTTACGGAATATGGATTTCCTTTATGCCTCATCGACCTGTCCGACAAAATACTCTGGCGGTGAGAATAGTTTCGGAGCTTGCGATAGGCATCTATCCTTGTCTGGCAGCATCGTTGGCTACGGATATGATCGTAAATGGGCGGGGGCAGGCATACGCTAACCTGCTCTTCTGCGGCGAACGATTCGTTGTACATCGGAACCGCCGCCGGCAGCCTGCCTATCCATGGCGACACAACCTACACATGCTGTGTGTGGACGGGAACCGCGACGGAGGGACGAGGGAGATTGCCATTTCAAGCCTGGGATCCGTTTTTTTAAACCGTCGCTTTTATTATCTGGACACACCGGTGCCGATATCGTGACTGTCAGCAACGAGTGATGCAATGGGCAGGAGTATATGCACGATTTCTTTTGATGGATCGCGTTAGGCTCAACGGGTGGCTGCGGGCGTACTTGTTCCAACATTACCCGGCAGGTCGAATCTCTTGTCGATGTCCGGCTTAGAAAACAGCATCCTGCAGCGCTGTGTAAACCAAACAGATTCGTTCGTCGATATCGATCGTTTTCTCATGCAAAAAACTAACCTAGGGAAGCTCTGATGAACTCACCACAGATACGCGACACTACCTACCTTATGTGGAGGATTAATCCATGCGACTGACGTTCGGTGGACGCTGAGGGCCCGGGCAAGCGCAAGCAGACCCGGCGGAGATCTTCCTGGCCGAGATGGAGCAGGTCGTTCCGTGGCAGCAACTGCTTGGACTGATCGGGCCACACTATCCGGTGTCAGGGCGGCCAGGGCGGCAGCCGTACGCACTGGCGACGATGTTGCGGATTCATCTGCTGCAGCAGTGGTATGCGTTGAGCGATCCGGCGATGGAAGAAGCGCTGCACGAGATTCCGACCTTATGGCGCTTTGCCCAGCTCGGGGGGTTGGACGCCGTTCCGGACGAGACCACGATTCTCAACTTTCGACGCCCGCTGGAGACCCATGG
Source organism: Xanthomonas cassavae CFBP 4642 (assembly GCF_000454545.1). Taxonomy (NCBI): domain Bacteria; kingdom Pseudomonadati; phylum Pseudomonadota; class Gammaproteobacteria; order Lysobacterales; family Lysobacteraceae; genus Xanthomonas; species Xanthomonas cassavae. Next base: position 1,793,745 of record NZ_CM002139.1, on the reverse strand, counting down.
TCTTGCTGCGCGGATGCTGGAAGCGGTCAACGCGCATCTGGCGCGCAAGGGCCAGAACCTGCGGTCCGGCACGATTGTCGATGCGACGCTGATCTCTGCGCCCAGTTCGACCAAGGACGCCGACCATGCGCGCGACCCTGAGATGTATCAGACCAAGAAGGGCAATCAGTGGTATTTCGGGATGAAGGAACAATGAAGATTACACAGAATAAAATCCTCTTAACTTCAATTTATCTAGGGATCTTTCTATTTTCTTTTAACGCAGACGCAGTTGTTATTTCCGCATCTAGCAATGCTTATATACATCAACTAACGGCAACAGACAATTTGTGCAGTGTAGGAATGTCAAGATCACGTGACGACACAGTAATTTGGAAAACTAAAACATGGGATTGCTCGACGCGTTACGGCAGTGAACTTTTCGATTTAGCTAAAATGGCATTTCTATTAAATCAACGGGTAATGGTTGTATACAGTGAAATAAACGACGACCTTCTATCTATCACGGTTAATTAATTCATATTAAACAGCAGATTATTGTGATGGGTAGAACTTAGTGAATAGACTGAACCCGTTCGGCATACTATTTTTATTTTTCATCATTACGTCATTCCCAGCATTTTCCTACACCCCCACCCCAAATATAACAATTTATGCAAATGGCTTCGTTAAGTCAATGTCTCTGACGCAGCAAAAAACGTGTGAAGTGGGGTTATTAGATTCTGATCATGACTTGAATCTGCACACTTACAGCGTGATGAACTGCAATCCTAAAATTATGGCCATCTTAAGGATATCACTACAACTCAACAAGAAAGTATCTTTCAGCTATAGCTCACCTGAAAAGAAGATCAAAATAGTCGTTATCGGCTATTCTACAACGCAGAAATAAAATAAATGAACGTTATTATTTTTATTGTTGGTATCTTTTTATCCATTCCAGCACTTTCCTCCCCTCCTACAGTTCTTCCCGTTATTTTGTATAGAGCGGACATGCTGACTCCGGACGTTGTTAAGCAGCAGGGAGGATTTCTTGCACGCGGAATGGATGGCACTCGTCCAAATCAACCAATCGCAGATATATCATTGTACAACCATGCGGTCGGCTCAGCAACTGGATTGGCTAATCACTCATCAGGTTATGTGTCGACAACCACCTCATTGAGGTTCGCTCATATGTGGATAAATAGCGCGCACGCCGGAGCTGGGTACATTTATCATGTGATTCCAACTGGCAATTTCATTGGCGTTAATGAATCGCTATTAGGTTATTCTCCTCACTCTGAAGAGCATGAATATGCTGCCCTTGGAATGATCCGCTGGTCTCAGGTCGTGGGATGGCAACAGGTGAGCTTTGGCGTTTTAGGGGATTTTGTACCCAACAGAGATTATGCGGCACGCCTTTACTCTGGATCGCGTGCAGCGGGAGCCGAATATCAACTCGCGGGATTTCCGCCAGACCACGCTGCCTGGAGGCGATTACCGTGGTCTGAATTCAACTCTTGCGATACTCCCTTGAGATCTCCGCGTTCTACGCAACAAGATGTATGTGCATCTACTGATATCGGGCCCTACGTCGCCGCCCAATATTTTGCAACAAGCGACCGTTTAACTGTTGTCTTTCTACTGAACTGATTTTCTCGCGGCGAATGGAATCGATCCTTAGATGCCCCCACGTTTTTTTAATTCTACTGTGTTATAAATAGTCGTACACTCCTGACACTAGGCGGTCTCAACTTGCAAGTGCAACACGTGAGTTGAATTGAGCGATCTCTTCTTCCAGCGCCTGGTTCGGCGTCTTCCAGCCAAGCGTCTGCCGTGGCCGGGCGTNAAACGTGCCGAAAACGGCAAAAAACCGGGGGTTTGAGCGCCCTCAGCGCGGCGGATGTGGCGTGTTTCGTTTTCCGGCTGCGTTGATCAGACCATCCTTAGGCATGTTTTAGTCATCCCACCCGTGCCGCCGGCGTTGTCCAGACAGCGCCCGCATCGCGGCCGGTATCGGATCACAGACCCAGCAGTGCACGCACCAGCTTGATGATGCCCCAGAACGACACCACCCAGATCGCACTGCGCAGGTAGGCAATACCGGCCGCATAGATCGGCACATAGGCCACGCGCGCCCACAGGTACAGCTGCACCGCCAGTGCGGTCTCCGCACTGGTACGCCCCGCCACGCTCACCGCCAGCACCGCAGCTGCGAAGATCGGAAAGGTCTCCAGATAATTGCGGAATGCGCGGTCCAGGCGGGCCGCCACACCGGTCAGCGGCTTGGCATCGCCATCGCGTGCGCTCGCGTTCCATTTGGTGCCGCGCTGGGCGGTCGTGCTGGCCGAGGCGGCCAGCAGCTGTACCAGGCCGAGCACCATGGCCCAGCCCAGCATCTCCAGTTCGATCGTCAGTTGCATGCGCTTCTCCTGGCCGGTTGCTGCATCACTTCACCGCCGTGCGCAGGCTGTAGCCCGCTACACGCCAGGTCTTGTCCTCGTCCAGACGGAACGACACCAGCTCCCGTACCGGCTGCTGCGCATTGGCGAACCGGGTCGGGAAACTGACGTTGACGTACAGCCCTTCGGGCACCTGTGCGCCAGGACCGTACTTGACCCGCGTCACCGAGCTCTGGCCGCGACCGACGACCGCACCCAGGCGCGCGCGCTCGCCGCCCAGCTGCGCCACGAAGGCATCGCGCTTGACCGCGGTCTTGGCCACGCGGGAGGCGCCATCCCAGATCGCCGCGGCCTTGTTGGTGTCGACCATCTGCGCCACGCGCAAGGCGGCCTGGGTCATCTCGACGTCCTGCTTGGCCACCTGTGCCTGTTGGGCGGGGCTCAGCGCCGGCGCCGCCGGCTTCTGCGCCGCAGGTGCGGGTTGCGCCGTCGCCGCAGCGCGCGTGACAGGTGCCGGTTGCGCCGCAGGTGCGGTGGCGGCGCGGTTGGAAGACTGCGGTTGTTGCGCGAACACCAGCGCTGGAGCAAACACCAGCGCAACAAGCAAACGAGGATGACGCATGGACAGGCACCTATACTGGATCGGATGGACGGGTGAGCCGCATACCGTGCGGCCAGTGGCGCAGTCTATGCCGCGACCTGTGCAAAACAAGCAGCGAGTGCGATCACCTGCAATCAGCGATACGTCGGGAAGATCGCTGAGCGAATCGAACAGATGGCGTCCTCAGGACCAATGCGTCCGGGCAACGAGTGGAACTGCCACCGAACGTACCCAGGCGTGGCTGATGAACCATCGCCAGCAGTCATCAGTGCCTGGGCGACGCACAGGGAGCCGCGCGCACGGTGGTAGGTGAGGATTTCAAGCAGCGGCCGCGCCGGCCCTGGGGCTGTGCAGTCGGTGTGGCTATCGCCCTAGACCTCGCCACCAGGAGCTGGTGGCACCGCAGCCACCCCGCGCGGCCGCCACAGCCGCCAGCTCACCCAGAACGCTCGCGCGATGGCTGCAATCAATGCCGCCAAGCTTAGCCACATCGCCAGCGTGGCTGGCCATTGCTCGCGCATTGCCTCGGCGGCCAGGCGCAGCAGTTCGGCCACGCCGAAGCCCACCAGCACCAGCAACGCCGAGGGCAGGTACGCCAGTAAAACGCCTTTGGTCTTGCCTCGCATACTGCCCCCCGACCCGGTTGTATTCGGCGACCATAGGCAGCGCCTAGTGCGGTACGCGTGAAACCTGCAGCGGCCTCAACCGTCAGCGGGCGCGGGCGCCGACGAGTCGGCCCGCGCAGCATCCCGGGCCGGTTCGGCCGCCGGCGCGAGCGGCGGCGTGGCGTCGGCAGGCGCCCCATCCTGCGCATCCAGCGCCGGCGTGACCGGCAGGGCCGCTGCATCGGTTTCGGCCAGCGGGCTTTCTTCCGGGCAGGCCGCATCCGGAAAACCGAAGCGCTGCTTCAAGGCCAGACCACAGGCGTTGACCGCATCCAGATCCGCACCCTCACCCTTGCACTTCTGGTCGAACGCCACCAGAAACGCGTCCTTGCGGCGCACGAATGCATCACCGCACTTGCGCATCTGGCGGATGCGTTCCAGGTCGTCCTGCACAGCATTGGTTCCGTCCAGGCCGTATTCGCGCAGCTCTTCCATGGTGAGCAGGCGCAGGCTGCGGTTGGGCACCGTCATCATCAGGTCAGCCACTGCCACCGCCACGCCGTTACGCTCCAGATAATCCTTGACGTTGCCATAGACCTCGCGCAGCTCACGATTGAGCTCCGCCCGCGACGTCGCCTTCGAGCTGATCCGCATCATCCGGTGGATGCCCACCTTGCCGGCCACCAGGCGGTTGTCGCCGGCCGCCAGCACGAATACGCAGGCGCTATGGCAGATCGAGCCTTCGCGCACCCAGATGGTCCAGTTGGATTCGCCGATGGTATCGCCGGCGCGGATCGCTGCCTCTACCTGCCCGCCGCTGGAATCCAGATCCAGGATGCGATGCGGCAACTTCCACTGCTCGGCCACTGCGGCCAGCCGCCACACCAGCGCCGCGAAACCTGCGTTGATCTTGCCCGCGTAGCGCACCCGCACCAGGCCGGTCTCGCGGCACGGCGCCAGTGCGGCCTCCACGCTGGGCCTGTCCAGCGCCGGCAACAAGGTGCCATCGCCGGCGTCCTTGTCGTAATCGGTGGCGCAGCTGATCCAGGCCTGGCCCGCGTCCAGTTCCGCCTGCGGCCAACCCGCCTCGCCAACCTGCGCACGCGGGCGCGGCGGCGGGACCGGGTCGGGCGTGTCCACCGACACCATATGGTCGCCATCGCCGACCTGCGCCACTCCGGTCTGCTGCGCCCCGGCAGCATCGGCCGACGTACCGCTGCGGTCGCAGGCAACCAGCAGGAACACGCAGGCAAGTGACAGACAACGCGATTTGAGCATGGGTGGGTGTGGGAGCGCGACGGAGATCACCTTCAGGGAACCTCTAAAAACCCCAGGATCCTGTCATCATTGACGTAATGCGATGCTAGCGGAGGGTGCTACAGATGATCAGTTTGTTCGCCGGNGCGCAGCGTCGGCGAGCTGAGAGCTTGGCCGACCATGTCAGCGATGTTTCCAAGCATCGTCACCTCCATGCATGCGCCACATCGACTCCGGCATGGTTATTCGAGGTGCCCTTCAGTCTATGGCTGAAGCGGTCAAGGATTTGACCGCGCCATGAACATGCACCCGCTTGTGCAACCCTGTCCGAAAACGGCCAGCCGATGCCGTGGCGAGGGCATAGACTGACGCCATGCAGATGCTCACGCCCGACCGGACCCAATGCGACCGCGCCCGCCTGGCGCGCGATGCGCGCTTCGACGGGCTGTTCTTCACCGCCGTGCGCAGCACCGGGATCTATTGCCGTCCGGTGTGCCCGGCGCCGGCGCCGAAGCCGGCCAATGTCAGTTATTACCCCACGGCGGCAGCGGCCAGCGCGGCCGGCTATCGGCCGTGCCTGCGCTGCCGGCCGGAGCTGTCGCCGCAGGCGCAGCAGCACCTGGGCGAAGAGAGCGTGCAGCGCGCCCTGGCGATGATCGCCGAGGGCGTGTTGCAGGAGCAGCCGGTGCGCAGCCTGGCCGATGCGGTGGGCGTCAGCGCGCGGCAGCTGCAACGGCAGTTCGTGCAGCAGCTCGGCGCCACGCCGATCCAGGTACACGGCACACGCCGGCTGCTGCTGGCCAAGCAGTTGCTCACCGAAACCGCCTTGCCGGTGACCGAGGTCGCGCTGGCGGCCGGCTTCAACAGCCTGCGCCGGTTCAATGCGGCATTCGTGGAAGGATGCGGGATGCCGCCGTCGGTGTTACGCAAGCAGCGCGCCGAGGTGCCGGGCGGCGAACTCACGCTGCGCCTGGGCTATCGGCCGCCGCTGGACTGGCCGGCGATGCTGGCGTTTCTGCAGCGCCGGGCGATCCCGGGGATCGAGCAGATCGATGCCGGCAGTTACCGGCGGGTGATCGGCACGGCTGGCCACGCCAGCTTGATCGACGTCGCGCCGGCGCCGCAGCGCGCAGAACTGCTGCTGCGCATCGGCGCCACCGATCCGCGCCGGATTCCGCAGATCGTGCGCCGGGTGCGCCGCGTGTTCGATCTGGACGCGGACCTGCAGGCCGTGCACGCCACGCTGGCGACCGAGCCGCTGCTGGCCGAGGCGATCGCGCGCCGGCCCGGCCTGCGCGTGCCCGGCGGCTGGGATGGCTTCGAGACCGCGGTACGTGCGGTGCTGGGTCAGCAGATCAGCGTGGCCGGCGCGGCCACGCTGGCGGCGCGGCTGGTGGAGCGCTATGGCGGCCGGCATGCCGAGATGCCGCCAGGGCTGGATCGCAGTTTCCCCACCCCCGAGCAACTGGCCGAGGCGCCGCTGGAACAGCTCGGTCTGCCGGGCGCACGCGCCGCCACGCTGCGCGCACTGGCCTGCGCCTGCGCACAGGGCCGGCTGCACTTCGGCGCCGGCCAGCGCCTGTCCGAGTTCGTCGCCGCGTGCGTCGCCCTGCCCGGTATCGGGCCGTGGACGGCGCACTACATCGCCATGCGTGCGCTCTCGCATCCGGACGCGTTTCCGGCCGGCGACCTGATCCTGCAGCAGGTGCTCGGCGCGCCGCTGCGGCTGAGCGAACGCGCCACCGACGCGCGCGCGCAGGCCTGGCGCCCATGGCGCGCCTACGCCGTGCTGCACCTGTGGCATCTCGCCGCCGACCGCAAGGAATCCCGAGCATGAGCACCGTGCATTACGACCTTTTCCCCTCGCCGATCGGCACGCTGACCGTGGCCGCCGACCAGGCCGGCGTCCGCCATATCCTGTTCGCGCAGAACCGTTACGACGCCGCCGGACGCGCACGCTGGGTGCGCGATCCGGACGCTGCGCTGGTGCGCGAGGCGCGCGAGCAATTGCTCGATTATCTGGATGGCGGGCGATGCCGGTTCGACCTGCCGCTGGCACCGGTGGGCACACCCTTCCAGCGCGAGGTCTGGCACACGCTGGCGCAGATTCCGTTCGGCCAGACCTGGAGCTATGCGCAGCTGGCGCAAGCGGTGGGCCGCCCCGCTGCCAGCCGCGCGGTGGGCGCGGCCAACGGACGCAATCCGCTGCCGATCGTGCTGCCGTGCCATCGCGTGATCGGTGCCAACGGAGCATTGACCGGGTTCGGCGGCGGACTGCCAACCAAACAGGCCTTGTTGCAACTGGAAGGCTGGTCGCCGCAGCCGATCGCACGCGCCGGCGATCTGTTCGCCGATGCCCCCGCCGCAGGCTTGCGATGACTTCGCGACGTCATCGCTGCCCCGTACACTGGGCCACATGATCGACCGACGTTATGTGGTTGCCGCGGCAGCCACGGCCCTGCTCGCCGCCTGTAACAGCCAGCCCCTCCAGCCCAGTGCCCAGGCGCACTCCGCCAGCGCATCAGCCCCGCCGGCCGCCACGGCAGCAGCGGATGATGGCCCACACACCTTGCTGCTGATCTCCATCGATGGCCTGCGTGCAGACATGCTCGATCGCGGCATCACCCCGACGCTGTCGCAGCTATCCCGCGATGGCGTGCGTGCGCGCTGGATGACGCCGTCGTACCCGTCGCTGACGTTTCCCAACCACTACACGCTGATCACCGGGCTGCGCCCCGACCACCACGGCATCGTGCACAACAGCATGCGCGACCCGGCCCTGGGCGGCTTCTGGCTGAGCAAGCCCGAGGCGGTGGGCGATGCACGCTGGTGGGGCGGCGAACCGCTGTGGGTAGGCGCCGAGCGCGCCGGCCTGCGTGCGGCCACCTGGTCGTGGCCGGGCAGCGAAGCGGCGATCCAGGGCGTGCGCCCCTCGCAGTGGCGCCATTACGAAGAGGGGGTGAGCCTGGACGCACGCGTGGACGCGGTGCGCGGCTGGCTCCAGGCCGACGGCGCCCAGCGCAATCGCCTGGTCACGCTGTACTTCGAACAGGTGGACGAAGCCGGCCACGACCACGGCCCGGAATCGCGCGAATACGCCAACAGCGTGCGCGCAGTGGATGCCGCGATCGGCAGGCTGCTGGACGGCATGCGGCGCGACGGCACCCGCGCGCGCACCAACATCATCGTGGTCTCCGACCACGGCATGGCCCAGGTGCCGCCGGGCCATGCCATCAGCGTGGAAGCCATGGCGCCGCCCGGGCTTGCCATCGCCACCACCGACGGCCAGGTGATCGGGTTCGTGCCACTGCCAGGGCAGCAGGCCAAGGCCGAAGCGCACCTGCTCGGCGCGCATGCGCACTACGACTGCTGGCGCAAGGCGCAGCTGCCGGCGCGCTGGCATTACGGCACGCACCCGCGCATCGCACCCATCGTGTGCCAGATGCACGAACGCTGGGATGCACTGTTCCCGGACAAACTGGCCAAGCGTCCGCAGCAGGGCATGCGCGGCTCGCACGGCTTCGATCCGGCATTGCCGGCGATGCGCGCGGTGTTCGTGGCGCAAGGCCCGGATCTGGCGCAAGGCAAGACATTGCCCGGTTTCGAGAATGTCGACGTCTATGCCTTGATGACGCGCCTGCTGGGCATCGAGGCCGCGCCCAACGATGGCAACCCGGCCACGCTGCTGCCGGCATTGCGCGTGCAGCCACCGACGGCGCGTTGACCCACCACCGGCACGTCAGTGCGACAATAGGGCGATGTCTGCTCCCGACCCCTTGCCGCGTCGCCTGCGGCCGTTGTTGTCCAGCCAGGGCTGGCGTCGCCGCGCCGCACTGTGGGGCGGCGCGATCGCGGTGGCCCTGGTCGCCATCGTGTTCGCCAAGGCCAGCGATGCCGCCTTCCACCTGTTCCAGCGCATCACCGCACACACGATCTGGTGGGCCCTGCTGCTGACCCCGGGCATCTTCGCCCTGCTCGCCTGGCTCACCTCCGGCGCTTTGCGGCCCACCCGCGGCAGCGGCATTCCGCAGGTCATCGCCGCGCTGGAGCATCCGGACCCGGCATTTCGCGACACCCACCTGTCGCTGCGCGTATCGGTCGGCAAGCTCGCCTTGACTACCCTGTCGCTGCTGGGCGGTGCCTCGGTGGGTCGCGAGGGCCCCACCGTGCATGTGGGTGCCAGCCTGATGCATGTGTTCGGGCGCTGGTTTGGCTTCCATGATCCGCGCGAGCTCTCGCATTTTTTGCTCGCGGGCGGCGCCGCCGGCATCGCGGCGGCGTTCAACACCCCGCTGGCCGGCGTGGTCTTTGCGATCGAAGAGCTGAGCGGGCGCTTCGAGCACCGCTTCTCCGGCACCTTGCTCACCGCGGTGATCGTCGGTGGCGTGGTATCGCTGGGCCTGCTGGGCAGCTACACGTATTTCGGCAAGGTGGCGGTGGCGCTGCCGTTGGGCCGTGCATGGCTGGCGATTGCGTTATGCGGCGTTGTGGCCGGCCTGCTCGGCGGTATCTTCGCGCGGCTGGTGCTGGCCAGCGTCAGCGGCAAACCGCACTGGTTGGGTGCACTGCGCCAACGGCATCCGGTGCTGCTGGCCGCGTTGTGCGGCGTCGCCCTGGTCGGGCTGGCGGTGGTGTGCGGGCAAGGCGCCTTCGGCACCGGCTACGAGCAGGCGCGCAGCCTGGTGCAGGGGCGTGCCGTGGTCGGCCACGAATTCGGCCTGATGAAGCTGCTCGCCAATCTGGTCTCGTACCTGGCCGGCATTCCGGGCGGCCTGTTCTCGCCCGCCCTGGCGGTGGGTGCCGGCATCGGCCACAACCTGTCGGTGCTGATGCCGGGCGTGGACCCACGCACCTTCGTGCTGCTGGGCATGTGCGCCTACCTGACCGGTGTCACCCAGGCACCGCTGACCTCGGCGGTGATCTCGCTGGAGCTCACCGACACCAGCCAGATGCTGCTGCCGATCCTGGCCACCGTGTTGATTGCACGCGCGGTGTCAGGGCTGGTGTGCAAGACGCCGATCTATCGCGGGCTGGCCGAGCAATTGCTGACCCCAGCGGCCAGGCAGCCAGTGCCGGCGGCGGACACAGCGCGCTAGAGACGTTGCACCATCGAGGCGCGCAGGCTGTCTCCGGTGCATCTCGGACAGCAGCGATGGATACCACTGCGCTGGACACTGTTGAGTGTCCGGCGCCGATTCGCCTCGGGTACCGATGGCGATGACGCGCCGCCTGGTCCATGCGAACCGGTGCCGGTCCAGGCACGTCAGCAGGCAGACGAACAGCGTGTTGGGCTGACATCGGACATAAAAAACGCGGCGCAAGCGCCGCGTTTTCAGATCGCAAAGCGGGCTGGGGTCAGCTGGCCTTGGCGACGGTCTTCTTGGCAACAGCCTTCTTGGCCGGCGCCTTGACCACGCCCTTCTTGGCAACCGGGGCAGCTGCACCCACGACAACCTTGCTCACCGCGTGCGAACGCGAATTGCCGTAGCTGGCGTTGTAGCGCTTGCCCTTGGCGGTCTTACGGTCACCCTTACCCATTTCGTCGACTCCTGAATGTGAATACAAATTCCCGTGCTGGCACGGATCTGGCGAGGTTTGCACCGAGTGGCGCCCTCGCGCAAGGCCGGCAAGCCTACCACGTCGGCCCGGAGCCGCGCAGCCGTGCGGCCTGCCAGGCTGTGAACCAGCCGCCTGTAGACCAGATCCACCATCGGCGGTGACCGGCGGTCAGCGACCGGCGCCGGCCTGGCACCGGCGTGAAGCGGGCTTCCGAATCGCTGCCTGCAACCATTGCCCAGCCGCCTGTCTGCGCATCGTCAGTGCGCGCAGCTCGCGTCATGCACGTGCCCATGCCCGTGATTCAGGCGCAGATTGACCAGGTGCGCGATCCCTACCAGGGCGCCGCCCAGCGTCATCACCACCGCGTGCGGCACCACCGAATGGTGCAACGGGTCGTGCAACAGGCCCAGCCACAGCAGCGCCAGGCCCGGCAGCAGCAACGCTAGCGCGTGTAGCGCCTTGTGGCGGCGGTATCCCAACACCAGGCTGAAAAGCCCCAGCAGGGTCACGAAGACGACAATCGCCAGTTCGACCCCGTCGCCCAGCCAGAACGACAACCCCAGCGATGGGGCCAGGGCCAGCACCAGCGGCAGCACCGCGCAGTGCACGGCACACAGTAGCGACCCGGTCGCACCGAAGCGGTCCAGCAGATGGCGAAGTGTGGGCAGAGGCATGACTTCCAGCAGGTACGCGCGGCGACGTGGAATAATATAACATCTTCCTCGTTCCAGGCCCGCACCACTGCATCGCGCAGGACGGGCCTTGCCGTCGGCACAGCAGGTAAGCTGCGCCATCCTATTGATATACAGTAACAATATAGAGCCCGGTCGACATGTCCCCCTCCCTTGCTACCTCCTTGCGCCGCTCCACCCTGTCCCTGGCACTGGCCAGCCTGCTGACGCCTGCCCTGGCCATGGCTGACGACGCCCCGGCCGTTGCCGACCCGCAGACGCCGCCAACATCGGATACACGGCATGACGCCACCCATTCCAGCGGCCGGCATATCAAGGATCTGGACAAGGTGGTGGTCACCGCCAGTCCGCTGCGCGATGCGGCCGGCGAGTTGAGCCGCCCGGTCGAGGTGCTGGCCGGCGAGCGTCTGGATGAGGTGCGCAGTTCCAGTCTGGGCGAAACCGTGGCCAGCCTGCCGGGCGTGCAGAGTTCCAACTTCGGCCCCGGCGTGGGCCGGCCGATCATCCGCGGCCTGGACGGCCCGCGCGTGGCGGTGCTGCGCGATGGCCTGTCCACCCAGGACGTCTCCACCGTCAGCCAGGACCATTCCCCGGCGATCGAGCCGTTCCTGGCCAACCAGATCGAGGTGCTCAAGGGTCCGTCCACCCTGTTGTACGGCTCCGGCGCGATCGGCGGCGTGGTCAACGTGGTCGATGGCCGCATTGCCGAAACGCCGGTGGACGGCTTCAGCGGGCGCGCCGAAGTGCGTTTCGACGGCGGCGACAAGGACGGCAATACCGACATGTTCCGCGTCGATGCCGGCAACGGCAGCGGCCTGTCGATCCATGCCGACGGCGTGTACCGCAACCAGAACGATTACGACACCCCGCAGGGGCGCCAGCTCAATAGCTGGATCGATTCCAAGGTGGGCTCGATCGGTGCGTCGCTCTCCGGCGACTGGGGTTTCGTCGGCCTGTCGGCCTCGCGCTTCCGCGACAACTACGGCAATCCGGGCGAACCGGGTGACCCGTCCATCGGCGAGCGCGGGGTATCGTTGAAGCTGCAGCAGGACCGCTACGACCTCAAGGGCGGGCTGACCGATCCGTGGGGCGAAGGCAGCGCGCTGCGCTACAGCTTCGGCCACACCGATTACGCGCATACCGAGTTCGAAGGCGACGAAGTGGGCACCGTGTTCACCAAGCGCGCCAACGAAGGCCGCGTGGAAGCCTCCTTCACCTTCGGCGGCGGCTGGCAGACCGCGTTCGGCCTGCAGGGCAGCGACACCACCTTCCAGGCGATTGGCGAGGAATCCTTCGTGCCCAAGACCGATACCCGCTCGCTCGGCGTGTTCGCCGTGGCGCGCAACAGCTGGGAGCGCGTCACCGCCGAAGTCGGTGCGCGCGTGGACAAGGTCAAGTACCGCACCGACATCGGCGTGGACCGCGATTTCACCCCGACCAGCTTCTCGGCCAGCGGCGGCTTCCGTTTCAACGAACAGTGGCGCCTGACCGCCAACCTCGACCACGCCGAACGCGCACCGGCCGAGGAAGAGCTGTTCGCCAACGGCCCCCACATCGCCACCCTCGCCTTCGAGATCGGCGATGCCGATCTGAAGACCGAAAAGGCCAACCAGGCCGAGTTGGGCCTGAACTTCCAGAACGAGTGGGTGGATGCCAAGGTGGCGGCGTACTACAACCGCTACAACGACTTCGTCTACATCGTCGACACCGGCGGGCAGTGGTTCAACGAAGAAGACAACGACTTCCTGCCGATCCGCCAGTGGACGCAGAACGATGCGGTCTTCCACGGTTTCGAGGGCGAGGCCACCTTCCATCTGGCCGACAACGACACCGGCGCCTGGGATCTGCGCGTGTTCGGCGATACCGTGCGTGCGCGTCTGACCGATGGCGGCAACCTGCCGCGCATCGCACCGGGTCGCGTCGGTGCGCAGATGCGCTGGAACGCCGATGCATGGCGCGCTTCGATCGGCGCCACCCGCACCATGAAGCAGGACAAGGTGGCGGTGAACGAAACCCCGACCGACGGCTATACCTTTGTCGATGCGCACCTGGCCTATCACATGGACCACGGCAGCACGGCATGGGAAGTGTTCCTGGACGGCAACAATCTCACCAACCAGGACGCACGCGTGCACACCTCCTTCCTCAAGGACGATGTGATGCTTCCTGGCCGCAGCGCCTCGTTCGGCGTGCGGTTGTTCTTCTGACGGCGGTCTCTCCCCCCCGCCGGGTAGAAGCGAGGCCGCCTTCGGGCGGCCTCTTGTGTGTTCGGTGGCTGACAAGACCTGGCGCGCAGCCGTCGGCTGGTAGGTGCGGCGTACGAGGGCGAGATCACATTCCGAACAGCGCCCGCGCCTGCGTGGCGACCAACCAGTCGTCTGGGTCGCTGCGCTGGGTGTCGCTGCGGCCATCGCTTGCGCCAAGGTTGTGAACAACTATCCATGCGTCATCCCGCACGGCTGCGAGCACTTGCGAGGCAGTCCATGCATGCGTGCGCAGCCGCTAGCTGCTGCGTTGCACAACACGCGCCGGCGCATCTGCGGTACAACTCCCGTGCAATGCGCTGACAGGGGGCGCAAATGATGCGCCGATGCGGCGCGCACGTGCGCGTGCACTGCCTGCCGCTGCATGCGCCATCACACGCGCCACGGCAGTCCTCTCGCAGTGAGACCAGGAGCCTTGCGCATGCGTTTTCCCGCACCCCGTTACACCCTCTCGCTCGCCGTTGCCGCCGCACTGATGGCGCCGGATGGCCGTGCCCAGACATCGCCCACTGCCTCCGGCATGCCGGATGCCACCACCCTGGATGCCGTGATCGTCAGCGGTACGGCACGCTTCAAGGGCCTGGCCAAGCGCGATGCCAGCTTTTCGATCACCACCGCCAGTCCGGAGCAGATCCAACAGGCCGTCCCGCAAAGCACCGCCGACCTGTTGAAGGTCGTGCCGGGCGTGTGGGCCGAGCCCAGCGGTGGCGGCACCGGCGCGAACATCTTCGTGCGCGGCATGCCCTCCGAAGGCGATGCGCCATTCGTGACCATGCAACTGGATGGCTCGCCGCTGTTTCCGCCGCCCACGCTGTCGTTCCTGGAAAATTCCACGCTGTTCCGGATCGATGACACCGTTGAGCGGATGGAAGTGCTGCGTGGCGGCTCCAGCCCGATCTTCTCCAACGGCCAGCCCGGGTTGACGGTGAACTTCATCCAGAAGAAGGGCCAGGACGAACCGGAGGGCAGCGTGCGCCTGACCGGCGGCAACAATGCACTACGCCGCATCGATGTGTTCAACAGCGGCCCGATGGGCAATGGCTGGTACTACAGCGTGGGCGGTTTTTTTCGCGAGACCGACGGCGTACGCGACCCGCGGTTCTCCGCCGACAAGGGCGGCCAGTTCAGCGCCACCTTGAGCAAGCGCTGGGACAGCGGCGAGCTGTCGTTCTATGCGCGCCACACCGACGACAACAACGCGTTCTACACCGCCATTCCGCTGCTGTCGCGCAACAACGGCAACGACCTGTCCAGTTTTCCCGGTCTGAACGCGCAAACCGGCACCCTGCTCGGCCGCGATTTCCGCAATGTGGAGTTGCTGGTCGGCCCGAACGGCCAAAGCCTGCAACGCGACCTGGCCGATGGGCGCGGCGTCAACATCGATGTGTTCGGCGGCGAATTGAATTGGGAGGTGGGCGACTGGACCATCGCCGATCGCTTCAACGTAATGAGCGGCAGCGCGCCGACCTATGCGCTGTTCACCGGCGACGCACCACTGCGGTTGAGCGACTTCATTGCCGGCTACGGCACCACCGGCAGTGGCAGATTCACCAACGGCGGCGGCGTAGTCGACCCAAATCAGCAAGTGCTGGAAGCCGGCTGGTGGTCAGTGGACAAGCGCCTGAATTCGGTCACCAACGACCTGCGCCTGAGCCGCGAGCTGTTTGCAGGCAACACGCTGACCGTGGGCACCTATTACGCCAAGTATTCCTCCGCAGACACCTGGTACCTGGGCAATACCATGCTGCTCACTGCACAAAACAATGCGCGCCGCATCGATGTGGCATTGGACGATGGCCGCCAGGCGACGCGCCAGGGGTTCACCAGTACCGCGTTCCTCAACCTGCGCGCCAACTACGACGGCGAGAACATTGCCGCCTTCGTTACCGACGAATGGGAACTCAACGAACGCCTGCGGCTGGACCTGGGCGCACGCTACGAGCGCCAGAGCGTCACCGGCAATGTGCACGACATCAGTACGGTGGATCTGGACGGCAACCCGGCCACGCTCTACGACAATGCCACATCGCTGGCGCTGGCAACCACCCGCCGCGTCGATCAGGACGATGAAGCGTTCTCGTGGACGGCAGGCCTGAACTTCAAGCTCAACGACAGCAACAGCCTGTTTGCACGCGTCAACTCCGGGGTGAAGTTTCCCGGCTTCGACAACCTGCGCGATGGACAGAACCGCGTACAGGAAGTGGACCAATACGAGCTGGGCCTCAAATCCGGCGCCAGCAGCTACGACCTGTATCTGACCGCGTTCTACAACACCTTCAAGAACTCCCCGTTCCAGGCGTTTCTGGCCAATGGCGACAACTTCACCGCGGTGGGCGACTCACGCGCACGCGGCCTGGAAGTGGAAGGGGCGATCCGCCCGTTCGGTGGCTTCGAGCTGGCCGGCACCGGCGTGTGGCTGGATGCGGAATACCGCAACTACCGCGAGTTCACCGGCAATCAGGTGATGCGCCAGCCCAAGCGGCAGTTCCGGCTGACGCCAAGCTACTACTGGATGCTGCCATTCGGCGATTTGAAAGTGTTTGCCACCTATTCCTACGTTGGCGATCGCTTCGCGGACCTGGCCAACAGCCAGCGCCTGCCCTCCTACGACATGCTGGATATCGGCGCCAACCTGCACGTGGGCGAACATTGGGAAGTGACCGCCAGCGGCAGCAACGTGACCGACACGCTGGGCCTGACCGAAGGCAATGTGCGGGTGCCGGGCGCGGCGACCGGCGGCGTCTTCATGGGCCGGCCGATTGCCGGACGGCAATACCAGATGTCGGTGGCGTATCGCTGGTAGGTCCATAGGTGACTGGCCCGCGCAGCGGCGCAATGCTGCTGCGCGGAGCCTTGCGACAGGCCTCGCGCTGCCCTTCTCGCCACGCATCCTGGTCCTATGCCAAGCGTCGGCGACAGTCGTTTCAGTCGTTGCCGAACATCCTGCGCAGCGAGCGTGCCAGCTTCGTGCAGTGCGGCTACGTGATGGCAACCGTCTCGCAGTGGTAGCCGCTGCGAAGCAGAACGACGCATCGCGATGTGATATTTTGATCGATACGATCGCTCCTGCAAATTTTTTCGACCGCATCTGTGCGCGAAACTTTGCATGAAACGCGCAAATCTGCATGTCAGCCATAAATTGCGCGATGTATCACGCAGATGGCGTACGTCGCGTGCCTTGCAGGCAATGATTGCCCCATCTTTAAATCGAGGCGTTGACGCTGCAGATGCATCGCCAACATCGGCTGCGTCCAGACGCACAGGGGAGCCGACGAACCACCTGGCCGCATCCATTCCATCGCCGGACCGATGCGCTGTGTAGCTCTATTGGGATAAACGGACATGACTCCTGTCGCTGCCGCACTGTTTCTTCTCGCATCCCCTCATCGCTCCACGGCAGAGGCCAGCCTGTGGGGCGACCCGCCTGCAGGTGAGAGTGCCTGACGAGCGTCTGCTGACCCGGCCGATCGCGCCGGGCCTTTCGACCGCAAGCACCTCCTCCGGCTCCAACGACTCGGGCTTCACAGGCGCGTCCCGAGGGAATGGCGCAGCTGCAACGGCCGATCGTGCGATTGACCGAACGGAGGACCGTGTCGCTTCGATCGCGCCTACCTTTGACTGGAATCAAACGGAATGAACTCTTTTCGTAGCTCCCCCCTCGCGCTGTCGATCGGTGCTCTCCTGATCGGTAGTGCTCCGCTTTCGGCGCTGGCCGCAACAACCGGTCACGTCAACACTTTCGGCTTGGTAATGCCTGCGGTCGTCGCCATGGACGTCCGCGCGAGCCCGGCTGGATACATGGATATCCACGCAACACGGCCCTGCCCGCCACAGCGCATCACCGCTACAGCAAGGCCCCCGTCTGTCCGTTCTCCTAAGGCATCGAGATGAAACCTCCTTCAAGCCGCTTGACGCTGGCATCTGCGGGTACGCTTGCGTTCTCGCTATTTACGGCACTTGGCGCCGTCAACGCACAACCGCCTGGTGCCAACGCTGCACTGCGCGGCGCCGCCGTGGGCAGCGATCCGTTATTCCGATATGAATGGCATCTGCTCAACCGCGGCCAGCCTGTCTTTGGCGATGGCAGACCAGTTCCCGGCGTGGATCTGGATGTGGACCTCCTGCACTCGCTTGGCATCCGTGGCGCTGGTGTCCATGTGGCCGTGATCGACAATGGCCTGGAGATCGCCCACCCGGACCTGATCGACAACGTTGTTAACGGCGGCTCGTATAATTTCCTGACCGGTTCCAGCGACCCCACGCCACCGAAGGACGAGATCGACACCGACCACGGCACCGCCGTTGCCGGGATCATTGCCGAGCGCGGGTGGAACGGGATTGGCGGGCGGGGCGTTGCGCCGGAGGCAGGGCTGGCTGGCTTCAACATGATCGCGGTGACCGATGGCGGCAAGCAGTACGTCGCCATGCGCTATGCGTGGGGAGATGGTCCGCAGGCACGTGCGATGGATGTGTTCAATAACAGCTGGGGGGCCGCCTCGCTCACCTATCCTTTCAGCGCAACCGACGAGCAGCGCTCCCTTGAAACGCTGATGCAGGCCCAGCGGGGTGGAAAGGGCGGCATCTACGTCAAGGCGGCAGGCAACGATTTCAACACGCTGATCGATGTCGACGCGCAGGGCAAGCTGATCGACCGCTGCAGCGACCAGACACGCCGACTGAACGTTGGCTGCGCGCTCGCCAACACAGATCAGTTCAACAACCTGACCACAATGATCGTGGTCGCAGGCGTGAATGCCAACGGCGTGCGTGCAAGCTACTCCTCACCCGGATCTGCGCTGTGGGTCTCCGGGCTCTCCGGTGAGTACGGGTTTCAGCGCCGCTTCGATGCACATCCGGAAACCTTCAAGGAGCTCTATGGACTTCTCAATGCACAGGGGCCGCAGCCGTTCTTTTCACCGGCGATCGTCACCACCGATCTGAGCGGCTGCACCGCAGGCAGCAACCGCGAGCGCACGCGTCCGCCACAAAATGCGCTCGACACCAGCCATTCCAAGATCGATGCATCCTGCAATTACGGCGCACGCATGAATGGCACCTCTGCAGCCGCACCGACAGTGGCAGGCGTCACTGCGTTGATGCTGAGCGCCAATCCGCAACTGACCCTGCGCGATGTCAAATACATTCTTGCCACCACGGCCGTCCAGATCGATCCCGACCAGCCCACGGCACTCTACAACGGCGCCGTGATCGACCCTGGCTGGATCACCAATGCAGCAGGCCACCATTTCAGCAACTGGTACGGATTCGGATTGGTAGACGGCGCTGCCGCAGTGGAACGCGCCATACGGTTCACTTCGCTCCCTGCGCAGCAGGACACCAGCTGGAAAGTCTACGACGGCAAGAGCAGCACCATCGGAGGCCCAGGCGCACCGGCACGCCTCAGCCTGGACATCGCCCAGTCCTTCAAGGTGGAAGGCGTGCAGCTGTATTTCTCAGCCACGCACAAGGACCCACGCCAGCTACGCGTGGTACTGGTTTCGCCCAGCGGCACGCGCAGCACGGTGATGACGCCGTTTTCAACCCTGGACCCGATGCCCGATGGCACCGTGGTCTGGCTGACATCGAGCAATGCCTTTCTGGACGAGCCCTCCGCCGGGCGCTGGACGCTCGAGGTCGACGACATGCTCGCAAGCAACGGCAGGAAACAAGCTGGAGGAATTCGAAATGCGCGTGGTGGGCCACTGACATGAAGACATCTTTCCTCTTCCTGCTCGCTGCTGTCACGGCCAGCACCGGCATGCCGGCATCGGCACAAACCGCCGACAGCGCACGTCTGCGTGCGGCGGCAACCGGGCCGGCAATCGCAGCCGGACGCACGCGCTTTCGTCTCATTCCCGATGCGGTGGTGCGCTTGGCCGATACCGCAGCCGCTCGATCCACCCAGCTCGTGCAGGCCGCTGCCGACGATGTCCCGCTCGCGCGCCTCGATCGTTACGAGGTACTTCTCTCGTCCGGCAGCGCGGCACGTGCCACGTCCACGCTTGATGGGCCGCAACGCTCCAGCGTCGCCGCAGCGCTCGAGGCGCGCACTGGCCAACTGGTCCTGCTGGGGTCGGCGGTCAAGCTGTTCGGTACGACCCCTGCCATTGCCCGTGCATTGGCGGTCCGGACGGGCGGCACCGTGGTCTACGCATCGGCAAGCGATGGAAGCGCGATGATCCGTTACCCATCGGTGACCGCCGCCCTGGAGTACTGCACGCAGCTGCAAGGCACCAGCGGTGTCGGGTCGGTATTGCCCGAAGTGATCCCACGGGCAGTCCGCACGCTGTAACGCTCCGGCAGTGCCTGCGGTGGCCGCGCTCATGGATGGCTGCCTTCTGCTGCAGCCCGTTGCTACACCGGCAGCGGGC
Source organism: Xanthomonas cassavae CFBP 4642 (assembly GCF_000454545.1). NCBI lineage: Bacteria > Pseudomonadati > Pseudomonadota > Gammaproteobacteria > Lysobacterales > Lysobacteraceae > Xanthomonas > Xanthomonas cassavae. The sequence goes on along the minus strand of NZ_CM002139.1, from coordinate 1,774,012 downwards.
TGCGCTCGGCAGACCGACCGCGCCAGTATGGATGGTACGGATACGGTGGCTCCACTGCGCTGACCGTCTCCAGGCGGGCCAGCTGTTCGGCCGTCAGCGACCATCCCACCGCGCCGAGATTCTCGCGCAGACCCTGCAGACCCCTGCCGGCGGGCTGGTGCGGGTACGCATGCAGAGCCGCTTTGAAAGCAACCTGGGCGAACTGGTGCGCGATGCGGTGGTCGCCGGCCAGGGCATCGCGGTGCATTCGTACTGGCATAGCGCCGATGAACTGCGCAGCGGGCGGCTGGTGGAAGTGATGCCAGACCATCCGCCACCGGCCTCGCAGATCAGCGCGGTGATGCCTGCACGCCAGCTGCAACCACCCCGCGTACGCGCCTTCGGGGAGTTCCTGCTGAAGCGTCTGGGCGAGCGACCACCGTGGGAGCAAGCGACCTAGCGCCGATTGCACCGTTTCCGCATGCACGGCCGTTATCTCGCCGCGCTGTGGTCAGCGCGCTGCGCTCGATACGCGATTGCAGCATCGCTGCTGCAACCGCAAGCGGGTAATGCAGCACCTGTAACGGATCTCTGATGCGCAGCGGGCACACCGGCACGGTATGGCAGCGATAAGCCTGGCCGACACCCATGGCGATGACATCGCGTAGTGCATCCGGTTTGAACCAAGGCGAGATTTCGCACCGGGGACAGGATCGCGGGCGCGCGCCCTTCCTGCTTGTCTTGAACCGTCAGCGCCCGGCGCGCCGCAGTCGCGTGTGCAGACTGCGGCGCTGCGCATCGCTGAGCAGGTGGCCGTGGGTGGTCAACAAGCCAAGGATTTGCAGATGTGCCTGCTCGGTGCGACGGGCGAGCTCTGCGGTGGCGGCAGCTTCCAGCCTCTTCCACTCGGCAGGGCTGGTCGGCGTCGGCAGGATCGAAGGTTTGGCGGGCATTGGGCGCTGCAGGCACTGGCTGGAGGCCCATGATACGGCCCGCACGTGAGCGCCCTATCATCGCCGCAGCGGCCACTGCATTGGCCGCGCCCGTCACTGGCACAGGCCGCGTGCTCACCTTGGCGCTTGGTCTCTTGGCGGCTGCGTGACTGGCGCTCTTGTACGATCGGCCCATTGCGGCCAGGCCGCCTTGCGCCATTGACGGGTTCTGCATGTCTTCGCTGACCGAGTTGAGCACCCTGCTGCTGCGCCACGCGCCTGCCGACGGGATGCATGCCACCCCGATTACCGGGTTGCAGATCATGCGCAGCTCGACCCGGACGGTGTCCATTCCCACCGTCTATACGCCGATGCTGTGTCTGGTGGCGCAAGGGCGCAAACGGGCGATGCTGGGCGCGCAGGCATTTCACTATCACCCCGAGATGTATCTGGTGGCCTCGGTGGACCTGCCCATCGTCGGCGCGGTGGTCCAGGCCAGCGCCGAGCAACCGTATCTGTGCTTCTGCCTGGACCTGGACACGGCAATCCTCAGCGAGCTGGCCATCCAGCATCCCGAACTCACCGAACAACAGCGCGACGCCGCGCCGGCCGGGCTGTTGCTCAACCGCAGCACGCCGCAGCTGCAGGACACCGCGGTGCGGCTGGCACGCCTGCTCGACCAGCCGCACGAGATCGCCGCGTTGGCCCCGTTGGTGACACGCGAACTGCTGTATCGCCTGATGGCCGCCCCCGCCAATGCGGTGGTACGCCAGATGGCGATCGCCGACAGCCGGCTCAACCAGATCTCCAAGGCCATCGTGTGGCTGCGCGAACACTATGCGCAGCGCTTCAGCATCGAGCAGATTGCCGATCTGTCGGCGATGAGCCGTTCCACCTTCCATGCGCATTTCAAGGCGGTGACCTCGATGACGCCGCTGGAATACCGCTCGCATCTGCGCGTGCACGAGGCGCGCCGGTTGATGGTGGCCGAGGCGCTGACCGCTGCCGACGCGGGCTTCCGGGTCGGCTACGAAAGCGCCTCGCAATTCAGCCGCGACTACGCGCGCATCCTGGGCGAGCCTCCGGCACGCGATGCGCAGCGGCTGCGCGCGAACACGCCGGATGCTGCCGAACTGGCATAGGCACGCCGGCTGCCTGGCGCGGTCACAGCACGCCAATGACCTGTACGCCACGGCGGTCACCGCGGCCGGGTGCCAGTGCACAGCCTGCCAGCGCGGCAGCCACCCTCCACATCGCGGCACGGCAGCGTTGGCGGGCGACTCACCTCAGTCGGCGGCGTACTGCGCGTCGGTGACCTGCTCCAGCCAGGTCACCGGCGAGCCGTCCACCGCCTCGGCGATGGCGATATGCGACATCGCCACGGTCGCGTTGGCACCATGCCAATGCTTGACTCCCGGCGGGATCCACACGATGTCGCCGGGGCGAATGTCCTGCGCCGGCTTGCCCCACTCCTGCACGCGGCCCGCGCCGGCAGTGACGATCAGCGTCTGTCCCAGCGGATGCGTGTGCCATGCAGTGCGCGCACCCGGCTCGAACGTGACGGTGGCGCCGCCCACCCGCGCCGGCGCATCGGCCTGAAACGGTGCATCGATGCGCACCTTGCCGGTGAAGTAATCGGCCGGGCCCACCGCCGATGCGGCGCCACCGGCCTTGCTCACGCGGATCGGCGTGCCTGCTGCGTTTCCCTGCCCCTCGCCGCCCGTCGCGGTGGCGGCCATCATCGAAGACGATCTAGCAGTTGCGAACAGATGCATTGCGATGCTCCTAGGTGCGGTGCGCGTGGAATAGCCAACATGTCTTCCGCATGCGGCGAACGCCAGCTTCGATATCGCCGATGGCGGCCGGGACCGTCATGCCCGCCTTGCATGCCGTGCGCGACCGCACGCGGCCCGGCCGAACCAGCTGCCCGCACTGTAGCGCGCATACGCACCGGCAATTAGCCGCCGATCGTGCACTCTGTGAGGCACCCATGCATCAATGCAGCCCCACCATGCGGCACCTGCGGCGGCACGGATCTGCGGCAGCGCCTTCTGCAGGCGCCTGTGCACCGCTCACCCAAGGTAGACATCATCCCCACCGCAACGCCTTCGTAGCCTCGCGATGGACAGACACATACCACCGACCATCGGCTGGCGCCTACCAGTCGATCTCCACCGGCAGGAACCTCTCGATCAATCCGACATTGCCAGCCAGATGAGCGCTGATGGCATCAATGGTGAAGCCGCCGCTGCTGGCCGGCCGGCGGTGTTCAATCCACCACTGCGCACTTGGCGCAAAGGCCATGCACTTCCAGTGTCTGCGCCTGTGGCTGGAAACCCAGCGCTTTGGCGCGGGTTTCCAGCTGCGAGACCACGTCGCGGTCTTCCAGTTCCACCGCGCTATGGCAGCGGTCGCAGATCAGGAACGGCACCGAGTGCTGGGCGCTGTTGGGGTGATGGCAGGCGACGAAGGCATTGACCGATTCGAGCTTGTGCACGAACCCGTTGGCCATCAGGAAGTCCAGCGCGCGGTAGACGGTGGGCGGGGCATCGGCACCCACGCCCTTGCCTTCGCGCACCCAGTCCAGCAGTTCGTAGGCCTTGACCGGCTTGCCGGCATCGGCGATCAGCCGCAGCACGTTGGCGCGGATCGGCGTCAGCCGCAGGCCGCGTTCGCTGCAGGCGCGCTCCACCGCGCGCACGAAGCTGTTGGCATCGTCGACGTGGTGATGCGGCTCGGTGCAGGCATGGTCCTGCATGTGGGTGTGCTTGGTCATACAGGCTCCGGCGTCAGGCCGCTCCTATCTTGATGAGTGCCGCATCGATGCGTTTCAAGGCACCCTCGCGGCCGGCCAGGTACACCGTCTGCGAAATGTCCGGGCTGACCTGGGTGCCGGTGATGGCCACGCGCAGCGGCTGGGCCACCTTGCCCATGCCCAGTTCCAGTGCCGCGGCAGCATCGTGCAGCGCTGCCGAGACGCTTTCCACGGTCCATTCGGGCTGCGCCGCCAGCAGCTCGCGCGCCTTGCCCAGCGGCACTTCTGCGCCCAGCTTCAGGTGCTTGATCACCGCCGCTTCGTCGTAGGCCTCCAGTGGCTGGTACCAGACCATGGCCTTTTCGGCCATGTCCTTGAGGGTCTGCACACGCTCGCGCAGCGCCACCACCACGTCGGCGGCGGCCGGGCCTTGGGTCACGTCGATGCCGAGCTTGCCCAGCTGGTATTCCAGCTGCGGCGCGATGCTGGCCGGGTCGTCGGTCTTCAGGTAATGCTGGTTGACCCAGCCGAGCTTGGCCATGTCCAGCCGCGCGGCCTTGGAATGGACGTCGGCGATGTCGAACAGGTCCAGCAGCTCCTGGTGGCTGAACAGCTCCTGGTCGCCATGCGACCAGCCCAGACGGGCCAGATAGTTGATCAAGGCATGCGGCAGGTAGCCGGCGTCCTTGTACTGCATCACATCGGCCGCACCGGTGCGCTTGGAGAGCTTGGCGCCCTGCTCGTCCAGGATCATCGGCATGTGGCCGAAACGCGGCACCGGCGCACCCAGCGCTTGGTAGATGTTGATCTGGCGCGGGGTGTTGTTGATGTGGTCGTCGCCGCGGATCACTTCGGTGATGCCCATGTCCCAGTCGTCCACCACCACCGCGAAGTTGTAGGTGGGATAGCCGTCCGGACGGAAGATCACCATGTCGTCGAGCTCGCTGTTGGCGATCTCGATGCGGCCCTTGATCAGGTCGTCGAAGACCACGCTGCCGCCGACCGGATTCTTGAAGCGGATGACGCGATTGGGGTCGTCGCGGTACGGCAGCTGCTGCTCGCGCGCAGCGCCGTTGTAGCGCGGCTTTTCCTGCTTGGCCATTGCGGCCTCGCGCATGGCATCGAGCGCTTCGCGGGTCTCGTAGGCGTAATACGCCTTGCCCTGCGCCAACAGCTGCTCGGCCACCTCCTGGTAGCGCGCGATGCGCTGGGTCTGGTAGATCGGGCCTTCGTCGTAGTCCAGTCCCAGCCAGTCCATCGCTTCCAGGATCGCGTCGATGGCCGCCTGGGTGCTGCGTTCGCGGTCGGTGTCTTCGATGCGCAGCACGAACTGCCCGCCGCGACGACGTGCCTCCAGCCAGCAATACAGGGCGGTGCGGGCGCCGCCGATATGCAGGTAACCGGTGGGGCTGGGGGCAAAGCGGGTGCGGCAGGTCATGGAGCGCTCGGGCAAACGGGGATGGGCCGATTTTACCTTGCGCAGCGTGGCCCTGCCCGGCCCGCCGGTTCAGCGGTTGCGCAACAGGTCGCCGTACACCACGCACTCGCCACCGCTGCGCGCCGGGCCGGGTGCGTCGTACAGCACCAGCCAGCTGGGCGTCTTGCCAGCCAGCTGCGGTGGCAGGTTGCAGATCGCCTCGGCGCGGTCGCTGTCGGTGCCGTGCGGCAGTACCGCCGACTCCAGCAGCGCGTGCTGAAAGCGTACCGCCTCCTGATTGGCGGCCAGCTGCTTGCGCGCGTCCGGCCATTTGAACAGGCGGATTTCGCCGTTCAACACCATAGTGGGCCCGGCCAGCAGGTACAGGTCGTCCCCAGAATAATGCAGATCGCGCACGCCCAGCCCGCCCAATTGCAGGAAGTGTTTGCGCAGCAGCGTGCCGTCGTCATCCAGCGGCGCCAGGCGCAGATGGTCCCCATGCGCCTCCACCTGGATTTCCAGCAGCGCCGACCAGCCACGCAATACCGGCCCGCGCAGGCCCAGCAACAGACGCTGGCCATCCACCACGATGCCTTCGATATCGAAGCCGTTGTCCTTGCCGGGAATCTTCAGGAACGGGCCGAAATGCGGATCGTCGGCCAGCAGCTCGGTCAGTTGGTTGTGCTTGGCGTCGCCCTTGAGGCGCAGCGCACGGCGGCCGTCGGCGGTCTCGCGCACCAGCCGCGGCGCTCCGTCGTCGTCGCGCTCGATCGGCAAGCAGGCCAGCAGGCGGCGGTTGGCGTCGAGCTTGAGCTTGGTCAGGCGCTTGGCGTTGTCGGCATCGTCGCGGTCGGGCTTGGCGTTCTTGCGCTTCAACCCATGCGATCCGACCACCCACAGGTACCCGTCCGACAGCCCCATGCCTTCCAGGTCGGCTTCCTCGGTGTCTTCGCCGGGCAGATCCAGCAACTCGGCCAACGGAAAACTCTGCCCCTGCCCAAAGCGCAAGGCCTCTCGCTGGCCGGGCGGCAGCTTGCGCAACCGGTCCACCGCACAGGCTTCGTCGCCGGCGACCCACAGCCAGTCGTCGGTGAACGCCGCGCCGGAAAGATTGCTGTGCACCAGGGCGCCCGGGGTGAACTCAAGCCGGACGCTATGCGGGATCAGGGTTTTCTTGGCCATGTGAGCAGGTGGGCAACCGTAGGGAAGAAGACCGCCAGTACACCACGACCACAGCGCCGATGGACGCTGTGGCGACAGGACGGACAGCAGCACGGCGCTGCCGAAGCGACTCCCCGGCCCGCGCCCTGGCCGCGATCAACGCAGGCTCACTCCCACGCCGCCAACCGGGCACGCGCCAGGCCGGCCGCCCACTGCCCGGGCCAATCGCGATCGTTGGCCACCTGCGCCTGTGCGCGGCTGGCCTCGAAGGCAGCGATATCCAGCGCCGCATACGCCCACACCGCCTCGCCCCGGGTCTGCGCCACCACGCCGTCGTCCGGGAAGCCCACATCCATCGGCGCGAACACCGCAGCCTCGCCGGTATTGATGTCCAGCGCCGGGCTCCAGGGCGCCTGCCCGGCGGTGACCGATTGCGCGACGAACATGCGGTTTTCCAGCGCGCGCGCCAGGCAGCCGATGCGGACGCGGGTGGCGCCGGCGGTGGTGTCGGTGCAGCTGGGCACGATCAACAGGCGTGCACCGGCCTCGTACTGCGCCCGCACCGGCAGCGGGAATTCGCTGTCGTAGCAGATGGCGATCGCCGCGCGCACGCCATCGACGTCGAACACCTTCAGCGCATCGCCCGGCTCGATCAGCCCGGTGGCCTTTTCAAAGCCGGTGAGCTGCAGCTTGTCCTGCCAACCGTGGCGGCCATCGGGGGCGAACCAGTCGCTGCGATTGCGGTAGCGGCCCTGACCCAGATCCAGCAGGAAACTGCCGGGTATCAGGTGCAGCCGGTGCTGACGCGCCAGGCCGGCAAACAGTTCGAGCCATGGCGCACGCAAGGCCTGGATGGCGGCCAAGGACTCCGGCAGGCCGGCAGACACCTGCGTGCCGAAGGTCGCGCCCAGCTCCAGCGACAGATATTCCGGCAACACCGCCACGCGGGCGCCGGCCAACGCTGCCTCGCCGACCAGGGCCGAGACGCGCGCAGCAAACGCATCGAAATCCGCCGGGCGGCCGATCGGGTACTTGGCAACGGCAATGGTGAGCGGCGCATTCATGGGCTGGGTCCTGTGGCGGCAGTGGAGACACGCGGGCGGGCAATAGCGACAACGCAGACGGTGCAAGCGCGACTAGTCTGCCAACGTGCGTGTCCACACGCTCAAACTGTGGTCGATCTCGCCGCGTTGCAACTCTGCCCAGGCCAGCCGCACCTGCATGTGCGGCTGCGGCGCATAGCCGCGCCTGCGCCAGAACGCATCGTTGGGGCGATAGTCGGCCGGCTTGCGCGGATCGTCGGGCGCACGGTCCACCGAGCAGAAGGCGGTCAGCGCAAAGCCGCCCAGCGCGCGCGCATGCGCCTCGCGGCGGTCGAAGAACGCGTGGCCAATGCCTTGCCCGCGATACGCGGGCAGCAGCACCGACTCGCCGAAATAGAACACGCGGGCCGGATCGATGCCGGCTGCGCGGAAGGGTGTGTGGAAGGCGTCGCTGTCATCGAGCAGCGGCAGGCCGGTGGAGGCACCGATCACCGCGTCGCCATCGCATGCCAGCACGAAGACGCTCTGCGGCGACGCCGCATATGCCGCCAGATAGCTGCGTTCGTAATCGGCATCGCCGTCGTACAGATACGGCCATGCACGGAACACCGCGATGCGCAGCTGCGCCACCGCGTCCAGATACGGCAACAGCGCATTGCCGCTCACCGCTTCAACACTGAGGGAAGCACCGGTCATGCCGGCCATGGTAAGCGAGCCGGCTGCATTGCGCTGCGGTGCCACTGCACCTCAGCGCAACCAGCTGCGGTGGCGCCGCTGCGTGGCAACCGGCTGTTGCCACATCAACCACACCGCGGCGTCTTCTGCGGCCACCAGCACCCCGAGCAGCGCATCGCTGCTGCGTGCCCAGTAGCTGCCATTGCTCAGGCGCTGCCATGGTCCGTAACGACGCAGTGCCGCGGCGCCGGCCTGCAGCTGTTGCCGCGACGCCTGCAAGAATGCGCTACCGCCGCTACGTAGCGCCTGCGCCGTACACTCGTGCAAACGCAGGCCGATCACGCCGCGGCGCCCCTGCCCGGCCAACGACAAGGCCGACAACGCCGAACATTCCCAACAGTGCGGTGGCGCTGCGGGAAGCAGCGCCACCGTTTCGATCCCGGCGGGCGGCAGCCGCTGCGCCCGCCGGACCACCTGCCCCTGCGTCCTCATGCCGACCTCAGCGCAGGCTGTTGCCAAGCTCGTACCAATCGAACTTGCGGGTCACCCACATGATGCTGGCCAGGATGCCGAACAGCAGCAACGATCCCATCAGTAGCGCGTTGTCTTCGGAGATCAGCAGGCTGTACAGCACGCCATACAGCGCGGTAAGCATCACCGAGAATCCCGCCGCGCGGCCCCAGCTGCGCAACACTCCGGACAGGTAGAAGAACTGCAGGCCGATACAGGCCGCCGCCGACAGCAGGTAGGCCTGCCAGAACGCGATGTGCTAGGACAGGCTGAGCAGCAGCAAGAAGAAGATCGCCAGCGCCAGACCCACCAGCAGGTACTGCAACGGATGGATCGGCAGGCGCTTGATCAGCTCGAACAGCACGAAGGCCACGAAGGTCAGCACCACGAACAGGATGCCGTACTTGCTGGCGCGGTCGGCCTGGGTATACACGTCCACCGGGTCCACCAGGCGCACCTCCAGCATGTCCAGCGCAGACTGGCTGGACTGCAACTGCGTCTGTGCGCCGGTGGCCAGCGACGACAGCGACCAGCTGGCATCGAAGCCCTTCGGGCCGATGCTGGGCGCGTTGGGCAGGAAACGGCCGCCGAAGGACGGGTGCTGCCAGGCAGAACGCAAGGCGATCTCGTTGTTGTCGGCGATCGGTGCGATGGCCAGCCGGCGGGTGCCGTCCAGCACGAACTGCATGTCCACCACAGTGCCCGCCTGTAGCCGCCCGGCCACCGGATCGGCCAGCGGGCTCAATTCGGCATGCACGCCCGCCGACCGATCCGCCAGCGCGCCGGCGCCGCTTTCCAGTGCCACTGCACGCCCATCCACCTGCAGCCGCGGCGTCCCGACCAGCCCACGCACGTCGGAAATGCCCACCGCCAGATGCGGCTGGCCATACACGCGGGTGGGCACGGCGGCGTAGTCCAGTGGTTCGTATTCCGCGTGCAGTGTCGCTTTCCAGGAATACACCTGCACGCGGTACAGGCCCACTGCGCGCACCGACGGCACCATCTCGCCAATCAGTTTCAGGCTACGCGGCGTTTGCAACAGCGCGCCTTCGCGCTTGCGCCAGACCTTGCGCTGGTTGCCCTGCTCGTCCGGCTCGGTGACCTGCACGTCTTCGGTGTACGGCAGCACGCGCACCGGGGCGATGAACTGCTGCTCGCCCGCCTTGCTCTGCGCCACCCGCTCCACCGCCTCGTCGCGGTAGCGGGCGCGGTCCTGCACCGCACCCCGGATCAGCAACAAGGGAATCAGCAACAGCAGGATCAACCCGCCGATGGTGGCGAAGCGCAACAACAGTTTCAGGGATTTCATCGACCGTCCTCAGTCTGGGAGGTGCTCAGGCTGCGCCGTGTCGGTGGTGGGGGTTTGAGGCGAAGTTGAAGCGAATGTGAAGTAGCCGCTGCCCTGACCTGCGGCCGGCACTGTGACGCACTGGGGGAATACGCATGCCCACCGGCAGAAGTGCACCCCCGGCCCACACCCGGCTTCCGTTTTCCCGACGGCACTTCGCATCGCCACTGCGCGCGGCGGCGGCAGGCGCAACGATGCGCCTGCAGTTGCGTGTTGCAGGTTCGTACCGTCGGCTTTCATGTTGTTCTGAGCACGGCGTTTCAGTCCCGTCCTTTTTTTCAGACGTTCGTCACTTCGCGTGCGCCACATCGGCGCCGTTGCTTCCGCATGCCCGCTGGCCGCCCGTGGCTCCACACCTGCACCGACTGCATTCCTCTCTCAACCTGGAGTTTTTCTGCAATGAACACCCAACGTTCGCTCGTGCTCTGCCTGCTCGCTTCCCTGAGCCTGTCGTCTGCTGCCGCGCAGGCGGCAATGCACGGCATGGGCTTGAAACCATCGTCGCTGATGCAGCCGGTCACCCCGCTGTTCGGTACTGCGAGCGCCGCCAAGTCGCTTCCTGCCACGGTGGACCTGACCGCCTGGGCGATCCCGCCGGGCGATCAAGGTCAAGTCAACTCATGTGCGTCGTGGGCGACCGCCCACACCTTGACCGGGTGGTACGCCAACGCCGGCAAACAGGCGCAGACGCGCTTTGCCCCGATGTACCTTTACAGCCAGGTCAATGAGGGCGTCGACGAAGGTTCCTCGCTGGAAGCGCCGCTGGAAATCGCGCTGGCGCAAGGCATCGACACCGAGCAGCATTACTCGTGGGGCAACTACAACTGGAAGAACCCACCCACCGCCGCCGACCGCGCCAGCGCCGCCAAACATCCCACGCCGTACCGCAAATACACCGTGTTGTATGCGGGCAACGGCAACGGTGGGCGCGCCTTGATCGAGCAGATCAAGCTGGCGCTGGCTGGGTCCACGCCGGTGGCGATCGGCTTCTATGTCCGGCAAGGCTTTAAAGACCTCACGCCCAAGCACCAGGTCGACTACGACATCACCACACCGATCCTGGGCGGGCATGCGGTGGTCGCGCTGGGCTACGACAGCGAGGGGCTGTTGATCGAAAACAGCTGGGGCACCGAGTGGGGCAACAAGGGCTTTGGCAAGCTGGCGTGGTCGGTGGTGGCCAAGGACGTCATCGGGGCCGACGTGGTGCACTGACGCGCCACGCGATTTGATCTGCCGTCGATCCAGATGCGGCATGTGCCACGCGCATGCCGCCACTGCCCTGCTACAGCATTCGGCTGCAGGCCTGTCGCGCAGCGCACGCCAGGCGCGTCAGCCGATGCGCAGGCGCAGTGCTGCCACCGCTCCACCGCCCTCGCGATTGCGCAAGGCCGCCTCGCCGCCGTGCAGGCGCGCCACTTCGCGCACGAACGGCAGGCCCAGACCGGAACTGCGTTGCCCGGTCTGCGGGCGCGCCAGCGAGTAGAACCGCTCGAACACGCGTTCGATCGCGTAGTCCGGCACGCCGCTGCCGCGGTCTTCGACCAGCAGTTGCAGTTGCGCGCCCTGCAGCTGCGTACGCAATTGCACGTGACTGCCCGCGGGTGAGAACGCAATGGCATTTTCCAGCAGGTTGATCAGCGCCTGCCGTAGCAGGAACGCATCGCCATGCACGGCCTGACCGCCGGCCGTCAGGCCTGCGGCATCGATCGCGACCTGCACCCCGGCGCTGGCAGCGCGTTGCGCTACGGCATCCACTGCCGCCTGCAGCAGGCCGGACACGGCGATGCGCTCGCGCGTGCGCAGCCAGCCGTGCTGTTCCACTTCGGCCAGCGCCAGCAGCTTGTCGATGGTTTCGGTCAGGCGCTGCTCCTGCGCACGGATGCTGGCGACGAAGTGCTGGCGGTCGACGTCCGGCAACGGTTCGGTGAGCAGTTCGGAGGCGCCACGGATCGCGGCCAGCGGGCTCTTCATCTCGTGCGTCAGCGATTGCACGTACTGCTCGACGTAGGCCTTGCCTTCCAACTTGCGCCGCATGGTTTCCAGCGCCTGGCCGAGGTCGCCGATCTCATCGCCGCGCGGCTTGGGCGGCGGCACCGGGATGCCGGCGCTCACCGCCTGTGCATAGCGGTTGAGCCGGCCGATACCGCGCATCAGCCACCAGGTCATCGCGATGCCGATCAATGCGGAAATGCCGATCAACCAGGCGCCGCGCTGCAGGATGTCGCGCTGGCTGGCTTGGATGAAGGGATCGATGCTGCGATTGGGCTGGGCCAGGGTCAGCACGCCGATCAGTTTCTTCGGATCGTCCTGCGCATAGATCGGCGCGGCGACATGCATCACCGTCGCGGTGGGGTCACCATCGCTCTCGGGGCTGGAACGCGCACCATACTCGCCGCGCAAGGTGCGGTAGACATCGTTCCAGCGCGAATTGTCGCGGCCCACATCGCGGCCCAGCGAATCGAACACCACCACGCCGCGCGCATCGGTCACGGTGACGCGGTAGTCCACGTTGTTCTTGCGGAAGCGCCACACCCAGGCCTTGGGATCGCGATGCTGCGCCTGCGCCAGATGGCGGGCGAAGCTGCCGCTGGCAATCGTCCCCTGCGCCAGCTCGGGGCCGGCCATTTCGGCCAGCACGTTTGCCGCATCCACCAGGGTCGATTCCATCGCCTGGCGCACGCCGGGCTTGACCTCGTTGACGAACACCCGCATCACGAAGAACGCGGCCAGCCCGACGATCAGGAAAAACCCCAGGAACAGCTTGAGCCCGAGCCGCATCTCAGCGCACCGCCCGGGTGATGCACGCACACCTGCGCGAGGTCATCGCCTACAGCTCCAGCGCGTAGCCGAGGCCACGGTGGGTGCGGATCGGGTCGACCGGCACCCCGGCCTGGCGCAGCTTGCCGCGCAGGGTCTTGATATGGGTATCGACGGTGCGCTCGGCGCTGTCGGCGCTGGCATCCCAGCCACGGTCCATCAACTGCGCGCGGCTGAGGATGGCGCCGGGACGCTGCAGCAGTGCGGCCAGCACTGCGTATTCGTAACGGGTCAGCGGCAACAGGGCCTCGCCGTAGCGGATACGGCTACCTTCGCGGTCGATCGCAAAGCCGCTATGCGGTTGCCAGCCTGGTTCGGCCACCGCTGCCACGCTGCGGCGACGCAGGCGGGCGCGTACCCGTGCCACCAGCTCGCGCGGGGAGAACGGCTTGGCCATGTAATCGTCGGCGCCCAGTTCCAGTCCCAGCACGCGATCGATCTCGTCGTTGCGCGCAGTGAGAAAGATCACCGGCACTTCGCTGAAGCTGCGCAGGCTGCGACAGACCTCGAAACCATTGATGTCGGGCAGGCCGACATCCAGCACCACCAGATCGGCCGGCTCGGCACGCAGCCGCGCCAGCGCCTCGCGGCCCAGCAGGCAGTGTTCGGGCGCGTAGCCTTCGCTGCGCAGCGCGTACAGCACGGTATCGGCGATGGCGGCTTCGTCTTCGACGACGAGTACGCGGACAGGAGTGTCGGACATGGCGCGCAGCATAGCCGCAGGCGTGCATGATCTATAGCGCCGCGGCAGCGCGCGCGAGGCTCCCCGGCAGCGCCGGCCTGATCGCTGGCGCCACCCGCACCGGCAGCAGCAGAGCGCAAGCGACTGCGCACCCCAGCG
>NZ_CM002139.1:1753345-1760434 GCF_000454545.1 Xanthomonas cassavae CFBP 4642 | reverse complement strand
GCGCCCGCTTACACTGCCGCGATGAACTATCGCCACGCCTTCCATGCCGGCAACCATGCCGACGTGCTCAAGCACATCGCCTTGCTGGCGCTGATCGACTCGCTCAAGCGCAAGGACACCCCGTTCTTCGTGCTCGACACCCACGCCGGGCGCGGCCGCTACCCGCTCGGTGGCGAGGAAAGCCGCAAGACCAGCGAAGCCGATGCAGGGGTGATGCGGTTAATGGCCGAATCCACCTTGCCGGAGGTGGTCGAGCGCTACCTGCGCGCAGTGCAGGCCGACAACCAGCCCACCGTGCGCGCCGCCGCCCCCGGGCAGAAGCCGGCCCGCCCCACTGCCGGCATCCAGCTCAACCATTACCCCGGCTCGCCGCTGCTGGCGGCCCAGGCGCTGCGCGAACAGGACCGCATGGCGTTCTGCGAACTGCAGCCGGACGAGGCCCAGGCGCTGAAGCACCTGTTCGACAGGGACAGCCGCGTGCGCGTGCACGCCGGCGACGGCTATGCGGCGATCCGCGCCTTCCTGCCGCCGCGCGCGGGCGACACCAAGATCGGCCGCGGGTTGGTGCTGATCGACCCGCCCTACGAAGTGCAGGATGCCGAATACCCGCAGATCATCCATAGCGTGCGCGAGGCCCTGGCGCGCTGGCCGCAGGCGATCTGCATGGTGTGGTACCCGATCAAGCTGCGCCGCAGCCTGCAGCCGTTCCTGCGCAAGGCCGCCACCCTGCCCGCCAAATCGGTGCTGGTCGCCGAGCTGCAGGTGCGCCCGGACGACTCGCCGCTGCGCCTGACCGGCAGCGGGTTGTTGATCGTCAACGCACCCTGGCAGTTCGACCAGGTGCTGGCGCCGGCCTTGCCGGTGCTGAAGAAACACCTGGGCGAACCCGGCGCCTCGACCCGGCTGGAGTGGCTGCGGCAGGACGCCTGATCCGCCGCCGGCCGTCACCGCGCCAGGCCCCTGGTGCGCACTCGCTGCATGCCAGCAACGGGCTGTCCTGCACTGACTGCCCGGCCGCCGGGATGGCGCGCTCGGTCGTCCGGTTGCCACATCGCCGCCCGGAGGTGGATTGACCGCGCCGGGCCAGCGTTGTCCCGACACTCTCACGACTGGCTCACGGCTCGGCTCGTTACAGTTGCGTGGGAAGCACTGCCACCCCCTGTTGGCCCTTGGCGACGCACCGGATTCATTCACGGTTGCGCGCCGAGCTGGTGCCAGAATCTTCCGATCTTTAAGGAATACCGGTCATGGCCATTCGCAATCGCATGCCTCCCTGGCATGAAAACTTCAGCCTGCCCAATGGCCGCACCCTGTTGCTCCGCCCGATCCGTCCCGAGGACGGCCCGCCGCTGCAAGGCGCGTTCAGCCTGTTGGGGCCGGAGGAGATCCGCGCGCGCTTCGTGCGTTCCTCCGCCGAAATCACCCCGGAGATGGTGCAGCGCCTGACCCATCCCAACCCCAAGAGCGAAATCGTGCTGGTGGCCGCCGAACAGCTGCCGCCGGGCGAAGCCCTGGTGGGCGCGGTGGCGCGCGCCGCGCTGGTGCCGGGCACCCGCCAGGCCGAGTACACCATCCTGGTCAGCAGCTTCGTCGCCGGCCAGGGGCTGGGCCGGCAACTGATGCGCAAGCTGGTCAAGTGGGCACGGCGCAAATACCTGGATTGCCTGTTCGGCGACGTGCTGCAGAGCAACGTGCCGATGCTGCAGCTGGCCGAATCGCTGGGCTTCAAGCCGCAGGCGCATCCGGAGTCGCCGGAGTTGGTGCGGATGGTGCTGGAGTTGGATGCTTGAGGGCCGGGAATCGGGAATCGGGATTTGGGAATCGGCTTAGAGCTGGCGATCTGCGGCTTAGCTGCAAGGCCCTTGCCCAGACACCATCGCGGGACACGCTGCAAGTACGTCCTTGTAAGCTCTGGCGCGGCATCCATGCCGCTCAAGGTCCCGCGACGATAAGCGGGCAAGGACCAGTCGAGTCGGTCGGTGTGCATAGCCTTCAATAAAACCACCAGCAAACTCTCTGGCGCGGTGCCCTGACCGCTTGCCGGACCGTTGGCGGCATGGATGCCGCCACCGAGCCTCCACGGACGGATTCACGGCGTGTCCCGCAAGCGGTGAGGGCACCGTGCACTCGCCCAGCGTGGCTTTGGACTTTCCAGCCCCCACAGAGAGCCGCCAACAAGACAGCTGCACGAGTTCGCAAGGGCTGTAGCCCCGCAGCGCCGTTCTGCATGCACGGTACGAACCACCTTTCACGCCAGATGGACCGGGCACTGCGGGGGCTCTGATAAAATCGCGGGCTGATGCCGTCGCCTACCTACCCCTCTCCGCCGCTGCCCAAGTCTGGCCAGCTCCGCGCCTATTGGCGCGCACCGTCGTCTCCCACTGCGTTGGCCTGGTCGATCGCCCGGGCTGCCGAGGCGCACGCCGGGCCGCTGTTGGTGATCGCGCGCGACAACCAGAGCGCACACCAGATCGAGTCCGATCTGCATGCCTTGCTGGGTGAATCCTCGTCGCTGCCGGTGGTGCCGTTTCCCGACTGGGAAACCCTGCCCTACGACCAGTTCAGCCCGCACCCGGAGATCATCAGCCAGCGGCTGGCTGCGCTGCATCGCCTGCCCGGCCTGAGCCGCGGCGTGGTGATCGTGCCGGTGCAGACATTGCTGCAGCAGTTGGCGCCACTGAGCTATATCGTCGGCGGCAGCTTCGATCTCACCGTTGGCCAGCGGCTGGGTCTGGAAGCGGAAAAGCGCCGTCTGGAAAGCGCCGGTTACCGCAACGTCCCGCAGGTGATGGACCCGGGCGATTTTGCAGTGCGCGGCGGCCTGCTGGATGTGTTCCCGATGGGCGCGGACACGCCGCTGCGGGTGGAGCTGCTGGACGAGGACATCGATTCCATCCGTGCCTTCGACCCCGAGTCGCAGCGCTCGCTGGACAAGGTGGACGCGGTGAAGATGCTGCCCGGCCGCGAAGTGCCGATGGACGATGCCAGCATCGACCGCGTGCTGGCCTGCCTGCGCGAACGTTTCGACGTGGATACCCGCCGTAGCGCGCTGTATCAGGACCTGAAATCCGGCATCGCGCCCTCTGGCGTCGAGTATTACCTGCCGATGTTCTTCAGCAAGACAGCCACGCTGTTCGATTATCTGGACGCGCGCGTGCTGCCGCTGATCGCCACCGGCGTCTCCAACGCCGCCAATGCGTTCTGGACCCAGGCGCAACACCGCTACGAACAGCGCCGCCACGATGTGGAGCGGCCGCTGTTGCCGCCGGACGAGCTGTATCAGTCGCCCGATGCGCTGCGCGAGCGGCTCAACAAGCTGGCCCGCATCGAAGTGTGGCCAGCCGATCACCCGCGCATTGAGGACGCCGCCGCGCTCGGCGACCAACCGTTGCCGCCGCTGCCGGTGGCCGCCAAGGACGCACCCGCCGGGCAGGCGCTGGCGTCCTTCCTGGGCCATTACCCGGGCCGCGTGCTGGTGGCCGCCGATTCGGCCGGCCGTCGCGAGGCCTTGATGGAAGTATTGGCCGCCGCACCGCTCAAGCCGGAAGTGGTCGCCGACCTGCCTGCGTTCCTGGCCGCGGCCACGCTGCGTTTCGGCATTACCGTGGCACCATTGGAAGATGGGTTTGCGCTGAATGACCCGCAGATCGCGGTGCTCACCGAGCGCCAGCTGTTTCCCGAGCGGGCCAACCAGCCGCGCCGTACGCGCCGGGTGGGACGCGAGCCGGAAGCGATCATTCGCGATCTGGGTGAGCTGTCCGAAGGCGCGCCGATCGTGCACGAGGATCACGGCGTGGGCCGTTACCGCGGCCTGATCGTGCTCGATGCCGGCGGCATGCCCGGCGAGTTCCTGGAAATCGAATACGCCAAGGGCGACCGGCTGTATGTGCCGGTGGCGCAGCTGCACCTGATCAGCCGTTACTCGGGTGCCTCGGCCGAGACCGCGCCGTTGCATTCGCTGGGCGGCGAACAATGGACCCGTGCCAAGCGCAAGGCCGCAGAAAAGGTGCGCGATGTCGCGGCCGAACTGCTGGAGATCCAGGCACGTCGCCGTGCGCGCGCCGGCCTGGCGCTGCAGGTGGATCGTGCGATGTACGAACCGTTTGCCGCCGGATTCCCGTTCGAGGAAACCGGCGACCAGCTGGCCGCCATCGATGCGACCCTGCGCGATTTGGCCAGCAGCCAGCCGATGGACCGGGTGGTCTGCGGCGACGTGGGCTTCGGCAAGACCGAGGTCGCGGTGCGCGCGGCGTTCGCGGCAGCCAGCGCCGGCAAGCAGGTTGCCGTGCTGGTCCCCACCACGCTGTTGGCCGAACAGCACTACCGCAATTTCCGCGACCGTTTCGCCGATTACCCGATGAAGGTGGAAGTGCTCTCGCGCTTCAAGAGCACCAAGGAGATCAAGGCCGAACTGGAGAAGGTCGCCAGCGGCGACATCGACGTGATCATCGGCACGCACCGGCTGCTGCAGCCGGACGTGAAGTTCAAGGATCTCGGGCTGGTCGTCGTCGACGAAGAGCAACGCTTCGGTGTGCGGCAGAAGGAAGCGCTCAAGGCGATGCGCGCCAACGTGCACCTGCTCACGCTCACCGCCACGCCGATCCCGCGCACGCTCAACATGGCCATGGCCGGGCTGCGCGATCTGTCCATCATCGCCACCCCGCCGCCGAACCGCCTGGCGGTGCAGACCTTCATCACCGCCTGGGACAACATCTTGCTGCGCGAAGCATTCCAGCGCGAACTCAGTCGCGGCGGCCAGCTGTACTTCCTGCACAACGATGTGGAAAGCATCGTGCGCATGCAGCGCGATCTCTCGGAACTGGTGCCGGAGGCGCGCATCGGCATCGCGCATGGGCAGATGCCCGAGCGCGAGCTGGAACGGGTGATGCTGGACTTTCAGAAACAGCGCTTCAACGTGCTGCTGTCGACCACGATCATCGAATCGGGCATCGACATTCCCAACGCCAATACCATCATCATCAACCGCGCCGACCGCTTCGGCCTGGCGCAGCTGCATCAGTTGCGTGGCCGCGTGGGCCGTTCGCATCACCGCGCCTACGCGTACCTGGTAGTGCCCGACCGCCGCTCGATGACCTCCGACGCGGAAAAGCGCCTGGAGGCAATCGCCTCGATGGACGAACTGGGCGCCGGTTTCACCCTGGCCACGCACGACCTGGAAATCCGCGGCGCCGGCGAACTGCTGGGCGAAGACCAGAGCGGGCAGATGGCCGAGGTCGGTTTCAGCCTCTACACCGAATTGCTGGAACGCGCCGTGCGCAGCATCCGCCAGGGCAAGCTGCCCGACCTGGATGCCGGCGAGGAGGTGCGCGGTGCGGAGGTGGAACTGCACGTGCCCTCGCTGATTCCCGAGGATTACCTGCCCGACGTGCACACCCGCCTGACCCTGTACAAGCGCATTTCCAGCGCACGCGATGCCGAGGCCTTGCGCGAACTGCAGGTCGAGATGATCGACCGCTTCGGCCTGCTGCCGGACCCGGTCAAGCACCTGTTCGCCATTGCCGAGCTCAAGCTGCAAGCCAACGCGCTGGGCGTGCGCAAGCTGGATCTGGGCGAAAACGGCGGGCGGCTGGTGTTCGAGGCCAAGCCGGCGATCGACCCGATGACCATCATCCAGATGATCCAGAAGCAACCAAAGATCTACACCATGGATGGCCCGGACAAACTGCGCATCAAGTTGCCGCTGCCCGAGGGCGCCGACCGTTTCAATGCGGCACGCGGCCTGCTGGCGGCATTGGCACCGGGGTAACACAGCCCCATTGCAAGGCTTCACCTGCGGTTTTGGTGTACTGGAATTGCCAGTTTTCGTTACTCTACGTGCTGATTTCTGGCAGTTTTCGCCCATGCGTACACGCCGCCCTGCCGCCGAGCAATTGCCTGCCGATGAGCTGTTTCGTTCGCGTCTGGAGAACCGGCTCGACTTGCGCCATCCACTGGTCCAGCTGAGCCATCGGCTGCCGTGGAGTGCGTTGGAGCAGGCGCTGTAGCCGCAGTTGCCAGCCGCCATCGGCACAGGCGGTCGGCCCGCATTGCCGGTGCGTCTGATCGCCGGGTTGCTCTACCTCAAGCACGCCTACGACCTGTCCGTTGAAGCGGTGTGCGAGCGCTGGCTGGAAAATCCGTACTGGCAGTTCTTCACCGGCGAGGTGGTGTTCCAGACCTGCTTGGCGTGCGATCCCAGCTCCCTGACACGTTGGCGGCAGCGTCTGGGCGAAGCCGGTATGGAAGAGCTGTTGGCGCACACGATCAATACCGCTCACGCGATGAAGGCGGTGGATGCACCCGAGTTGTCGCGGGTGATCGTGGACACTACCGTGCAGGAAAAAGCGATCGCCCATCCCACCGACAGCCGTTTGTGTGAAGTCGCGCGCAAGAAGCTGGTGCTGCTGGCCAAGCGCCACGGCATCGCACTGCGACAGAGCTATGCGCGTCAAGGTCCAGCGTTGAGCCGCAAGGCCGGGCGCTATACGCATGCGCGCCAGTTCAAGCGCATGCGCAAGGTGCTGCGACGCCAGCACACGATCCTGGGACGCGTATTACGCGATCTGCAACGCAAGCTGGCCCAGCTGGAACCCATGGTGCGTGAGCGTATCGGTGTCTGGTTGGAGCGCGCACAACGATTGTTGAAACAGCGCCCCAAGGACAAACAAAAACTCTACGCCTTGCACGCGCCGGAAGTGGAATGCATGAGCAAGGGCAAGGCAAAGGCCCCGTACGAATTTGGTGTCAAGATCGGCATTGCGGTGAGTGCGCGCAAGGGCTTGATCGTGGGCGCGCGTAGTTTTCCCGGTAATCCCTACGACGGCGATACGTTGGCCGAGCAACTGGAACAGGCGCGCGGGTTGCTACAGGATGTGAATGTGATCCCGCAGGTGGCGATCGTGGGCCTGGGGTATTGCGCGCGCGACGTGGAGGGTGTGCAGATCCTGCATCGCGGCAAAGCCAAGACGCTGACACGACGACAATGGAGCTGGATCAAAGGATGGTCTGATCAACGCAGCCGGAAAACGAAACACGCCACATCCGCCGCGCTGAGGGCGCTCAAACCCCCGGTTTTTTGCCGTTTTCGGC
>NZ_CM002139.1:1752533-1753245 GCF_000454545.1 Xanthomonas cassavae CFBP 4642 | reverse complement strand
GGCGACGGCGCTGCTGCGCTGCACACCTTGCCCAGAACGCGTTTTGCGTATGGCAAGCAACTTCCATGGCTGAGGGATGGGGCTAATCAGGTTACCAAACATGACTATGTTCTGGTCCAAAAAAATGACAGGAAGATCGGCGGCTTAGTGACTGCAAGTGATTTCAGTTCACAGTTTCGGATGATGTCCGAACCTTTTCTACTGGTTGGTGAGATTGAAAACGGAATTCGTCACCTCATGCACGGCCGCTTCAGCGCTACGGAGTTACAAGCCGCACGTGCGGATGGCGATGCAAGTAGAACAATCGAGCGTCCAAGCGATCTGACATTTGGCGAATACGTGCGACTCCTTCAAAACGAGAACAACTGGAATAAGTTGTCCATCAAAATTGACCGTCACGAGTTCGTAAAGCAGCTGGACCGAATCAGGATCATACGCAACGACGTGATGCATTTCGATCCCGATGGACTTGATCCGGACGATAAGACACTCCTCGTTGAGTTCGCCCAATTTTTGAAGCGAGTGCGAGAAATCTGCCGATAACCTTCAGCCTCCACACTTTTCCCCGGTATCACGGCGTGATATTCCTATGGCGGAGGCCGCGTAGACGTTAGGGATGGTCTGATCAACGCAGCCGGAAAACGAAACACGCCACATCCGCCGCGCTGAGGGCGCTCAAACCCCCGGTTTTTTGCCGTTTTCGGCATGTTTT
>NZ_CM002139.1:1705700-1752433 GCF_000454545.1 Xanthomonas cassavae CFBP 4642 | reverse complement strand
ACTCCGCGTCGCCGAAGGTCAGTTGCATCGTCATCGTCCTGGTGCCTCTGTGCGATTGTCGCAGGATCAGGGGGAGTTGTTCAGAGTTTCCCTAGGCGTAAAGCAGTGTCACCCGTAATGGCTCGATGGCCTGTAATGATCTGGCTGATGCGATTGCCTGGCACTTTCAACTGACGACCAAGTTCGGCCGCACTTAGGTCAAGCGCCTCCAGCCGCTCGGCTAAATGCTGACCTGGATGAATTGCCGTGCGTCCCATACTGCACCCTCAGCGATAGCCCACGATCTCAAACATTGCTAGGTGCTTGAACGTCCGTCCTGCCGGGCTCTATCAGGCGAACTCATACGCGATATGTCAAGCGTATTCATTCAAGCTCATTGATGCAATAACTGCAGGGCGCCCCGGCCAAGAGACATGGCCGATCGCGCTGTCGTGCTTCGCATCGAGCCGCCTACGGCGTCTCGCCCCCTTCGGGCTTCCATCGTTCCCTCGCTCCGCTCGGCTGACGCCTTCGGCCCGGCTTCCAGCTTCGGGCCCGCGCGCTTCGCTTGCGTGCGGTCGGCACACAGGGATGGCCGTTGCCTTGTCCAGCCGTCTCCCCTGACTTCATCACCTTACCCGCGACCGTAGCCCGCTCCCGTGTGCCGTCAAGGTGCGCAGGGCCGTGTCCTCGGCTGCGCCTGCGGGCCGCACCAACCCTGCGCTTGTCTCCTCGACGGCCCGCGTCCGCGCGCTCCTTTGGCCGCGGACGATGAACTCAGGAAAGACGGTGGCAACAGGGCCAACCGGCTTCCTCGTGCCGACCGTACCGAAGAGCCGAAAGGCTGGGCTCCGAATCTAGGAATCCGGTGTGCGGTTTGAACAGCAAACCTTTTCGTCAGGAAAAATGCCACGCAACTCGCATCCCGATTCGCTTCCCGTTCCCGTCGCTGCGCAGCAATTACCCGCTGTCCAACGATCAAATCGCCTTCCATCTTCGCGGACGCGCCGCACGAAAGCCGTTCCGAGCGGTACGCCTATATCCCGACCGCCGCAGTGCTGGCGGAACTGCGCAAGGAAGGGTTTGAACCCTTCATGGCAGCACAGACCCGCGTGTGCCGCGACGACCGCCGCGACTACCCCAAACACATGCTGCGCCTGCGCCACGCCAGCCAGATCAAGGCGCGGAGGCTAAGGAAATCGTGCTACTGAACTCGCATGACGGCACGAGCAGCTATCAGATGCTGGCCGGAATGTTCCGGTTCGTGTGCAGCAATGGCCTTGTTTGCGGCGACACCGTGGCCGATGTGCGAGTGCCCCACAAAGGCGACGTGGCCGGTTCCGTCATCGAAGGCGCTTACGAAGTCTTGCGCGGCTTCGACCGCGTGCAGGAATCCCGCGATGCCATGCGCGCCATCACCTCGAACGATGGCGAATCCGATGCGTTCGCCCGCGCCGCGCTGGCCCTCAAGTACGACGACCCCGACAAGCCCGCACCCAATCACGGAATCGCAAATCTTGATGCCGCGCCGCTTTGATGGCCGCCGCCCGGACTTGTGGAGCGTGTTCAACCGCACGCAAGAGAACCTGACCCAAGGCGGCCTGCGCGGGCGCAGCGCCAACGGACGCTGCCAGCAAACCCGCCCGGTGCAGGGCATCGACCAAAAAAAATCCGCCTTAACCGTGCGCTTTGGCTGCTGGCCGATGGCATGCGCCAGTTGAAAGCCTGAATCCCCACGCGGCAGGGGCAGACAGAGCCCTTGCCGCTTCTCTCGCTGCTGCATCCCTAACCGGAACGAGTTATTACCATGAACGCCGTTACCCAAATCGAAACCCGCGCCATCGAAACCGCCGCGCCGCTGGAAGTGGCCAACCCGACCAAGAACCTGATTTTGGTTTCGCTCTCGCAGTTGCTGCCGCGCCGCTCCAAGCGCAACGCACGCAAGACCCCGCGCCTGTCCATTCCCGAACTGGCCGCGAGCATCGCCCACATCGGTCTGGTGCAAAACCTCGTCGTCATCCTGTCCGCCAATGGCGAGCCGCGCGAATTGGCGGTGTTCGAGCCGAGCCAGAATGACGATGGAAGTGGCCGCAGCATCATCGGCCGAGTGGCCGCGAAGGGGCTTGCCGATGAGCTGCACGACCGGGGCTATCTGGTCATCGACGGCGTGGACGGCAAAGCCCACTACGTCGCGTTGAACGCCCACGACGAGCTGGCGAACTACCCCTTGGGCGCGGTGGTGGAAGTGAAGGGTTCGGTCGACGTGCGCGCCCCCGACAAGAACATCGCCGCGCTTGCGAGCGATGGCCTGTACTGCGCAGATCACCACCTGTCCATCGAACAGGGCCGGGTCACGCCCGGACACGACCCGCAGGGAGTCGTCGCCGCCCATGGAGGCCCTGCGCCGGGCGAGCATCGTAGAGCGCGTGGCCGAAGGGCTATGGAAGGTGCCGGACGACCTGGCCGAGCGTGGCCGCCAGTACGACGCGCAGCGGCTGGGTGGTGTAGCCGTAGAGCTGAAATCGCACCTACCCATCGAGCGGCAGGCCCTCGTCATCGGGGCCACTTGGCTCGACCAGCAACTGATCGGCGGCTGCCCGGGGCTGGGAGACCTGGGCTTTGGTGGCGACGCCAAGCAGGCCATGCAGCAGCGTGCGGACTTCCTTGAAGAGCAGGGGCTGGCCGAGCGACGCGGGCAGCGCGTGATCCTCGCACGCAACCTGCTGGGCACACTGCGCAACCGGGAACTGGCGCAGGGCGCTAAAGACATTGCCGCCGAAACCGGCCTGAAGCATCGCCCCATCACGGACGGGCAGCGCGTGGCTGGCATCTACCGGCACTCTGTCATGCTCGCCAGCGGACGTTACGCGATGTTTGATGACGGCATGGGATTCAGCCTGGTGCCCTGGCGGCCGATGATCGAACAACGGCTGGGGCAGCAGCTTGCCGCGACGGCGCGCGGTGGCGGAGTGTCGTGGGAGATCGGGCGGCAACGTGGGCCGTCCTTATGATGGAAGGCCGGATTGATCGTTCAGGCCACCTCGCGACGCTATCCTCCTCGTCGCTGATTGAAAGGCGGCATCTTCCTGAGTTGCTCCAGCACCCAGGCCGCGCGGGCCGATAGCGGCCATTCCGCCCGGTGGATCAGCCAGAGCGTATCGACCACCGGCTTGCCACACTCGATCACCCGGATGGCATCGGCCTGCGCGAAGGCCTGGCGCGCGTGTCGTGGAATCACGGTGAAACCCAGGCCACGGGCGACCGGTTCGAGGATCAGCGCGATCTGATTGCTGAAGCCGTGGCAGGGCATGTTGCGGATTCCGGGGTTACCCGGAAAGTGGCGCACCAGCAGGCGGGTGGCCATCGCTTGGCCGTCAGGATGGTCGATGAAGCCCAGCCGCTCCAGATCCTCCCACCCCTCCACGGCCGCACTGGCCGGCACGACGAGTTCCAACGGCTCCTCGATGAACGACGTTGCGACCAGACGCGGGTCGTCCGGCTTGAGCGTGACCAGGCCCAGTTCGTATTGCTTGCTCAGCACCGAATCGCGGGTTTCAGGATCGGGCGCGAAGCGATGACGGATGACCAACCCCGGATGGGCCTGCTGCAAGGTCAGCAGCAGCGGATAGAGGGCGAGCCCCAGGCTGCCGGGCGTGATCAAGCTGATTTCCCCGCTGCGCGCATTTGCATCGGACAGGCGCAGCTTCAGGCGTTTGTCGGCCAACTCGATCTCGTTGCAGTAGTCCAGCAACGCCATGCCTGCGGGCGTCGGTTCGATCTGCCGGGGACGGCGGATCAACAACAGGCCGAGTTCGCTCTCCAGATGACGCACATGCTGGCTGACCGCGGCTTGGGTCAAACCCAGCCGATCCGCCGCGCGCGTGAAGCCCCCCGTTTCGACCAGGGCAACAAAGGAGCGCAGCCAGTGCGAGTTAGTCATAACAAACTTTTACCTGATTAGCCCCATCCCTCAGCCATGGAAGTTGCTTGCCATACGCAAAACGCGTTCTGGGCAAGGTGTGCAGCGCAGCAGCGCCGTCGCCANTGCACGATGTTGATGCCCATCTCCCACCTGCGTTGTATTCACGTGGGACCATTGTCCAACCGACTCGTCGCAAATCCTGCAACTGCCGGCTGAGCGATGGGGCTAATCAGGAACTTTTATTGAATCAATAAGGATTCATTAGATCAAACATTGGTCGTATCCGCCTACGCTGGAGATTGTTTTTTGCCAAGAGGCTATCGCCATGTCCCTGACATACCCCCGCAGTTTTTCGCACATCGGCCTGTCGGTGACCGACCTGGACGCCGCCGTCAGGTTCTATACCGAGGTCATGGGCTGGTACCTGGTCATGCCGCCGACCACCATCAGCGAGGACGCCAGCCCCATCGGGGTGATGTGCACCGACGCGTTCGGCGCCGGCTGGGGCTCGTTCCGCATCGCCCATTTGTCCACCGGCGACCGCATCGGCGTGGAAATCTTCCAGTTCCCCAATGCCGAAAAACCGGCCAACAACTTTGAATACTGGAAGACCGGCGTATTCCACTTCTGCGTGCAGGATCCGGACGTCGAGGGACTGGCCGCGAAGATCGTGGCCGCCGGCGGCAAGCAGCGCATGCCGGTGCGCGAGTATTTTCCGGGCGAAAAGCCGTACCGCATGGTTTACATGGAAGACCCGTTCGGCAACATCCTGGAAATCTATAGCCACAGCTATGAGCTGACCTATTCGGCCGGCGCCTACCAGTAAGTGGAGGAGGCTCGCATGCACAACGGATCCCTGTCCTCTCTGCCCGCTCACTACCGCGTCTGGCGCTGGCAGGGCAGCGCCGAACCGCTGGAACTGGCGCTGGAGCAGGTGCCGCTGCAACCGCCGGCGGCCGCTGAGGTGCTAGTGCGCAATGCCGTGATCGGACTGAACCCGGTGGATTGGAAGGCGCTCGGCGGCGGGCTGGTCGAATGGCAGCCGGGCCATATCCCTGGCGTCGATGGCGCCGGTGAGGTGGTGGCCGTCGGTGAAAGCGTGCCCGTCGAATGGCTCGGCCACCGCGTGGCCTACCACACCAGCCTGCACCGCCATGGCAGTTTCGCCGAATACGCGCCGGTGGCTGCGCGTGCGCTGATGCGGCTGCCCGACAGGCTGGACTTCGAGGTGGCCGCCAGCATTCCGTGCCCGGCGCTCACCGCTTGGCTGGCGATCGAAAAGGTGCCGGTGCAGCCCGGACAATCGCTGCTGGTCAGCGGCGCCGGCGGTGCGGTCGGGCAGTACCTGGTGCAACTGGCCTCGGCCCGCGGTTTTGCGGTCAGCGCGATGGCCCATGCCCGTCACCACGAACGGCTGCGCGCGCTGGGCGCGGGCGAATGCCCGGCCGGGCCGCTGGCCGATGGACACGCCTGGGACGGCGGCCGGCGTTTCCATGCAGTGATCGATGCCGTCAGTGGCGATCATGCCCAACGCATGGCCGCGGCGCTGCGGTCCAACGGCCACCTGGTGTGCATCCAGGATCGTGTGCCCGGATGGCCGTGCCCCCCATTCGACCTGACCCTGTCGATGCACGAGGTGGCTTTAGGTGCGTTGCATGTGCACGGCGACGATACGGCCTGGCAGCACCTGACCGCCGCCGGAGAACGGATGCTGTACGAGATCGCCAAGGGACGCCTGCACGCGGAGGCGCGCGTGCTCCGCGGCTTCGACGAGCTGGCCCAGTTGCTGGAAGACCTGCGCCACCGGAACTTCTCCGGCAAAGCCCTGGTGCAGGTTCGCTGACGCCTACAGAGAAGGACAGACCCATGGATGCCCGGATCGTCGAAGTGCTGGAGCTGTACCACGCCCGGATGCGCGAGGAGCGCGGCCAACCCCGGGTCGAGCCTCCTGGTGGACGCGACGGTGGACAGGATCAGCGCATGCGTGCCATCGGGACGGAGACCGGCCAACTGCTCAGCATCCAGGCCGCACGCCTCGACGCGCCGAACATCCTGGAACTGGGCACCTCCGTCGGCTACTCGGTCATCTGGCTGGCCGAGGCGGCACGTGCCAGCGGCGGGCGGCTGGTGACGATGGAATTGCACGGCTACAAGTCGGCCCATGCGCGGGTGATGTCCGAACAGGCCGGTCTGGCCGCGTACGTGGACTTCAAGGTCGGCGATGCGGTGCGGATGATCGGCGAACTGCCCGGCTAGCTCGACTTCGTCTTTGTCGATCTCTGGAAGGATCTGTACGTGCTGTGCCTGGAGGCGTTCTATCCCAAGCTCAATCCCGGCGCGATCATCGTTGCCGACAACATGATCCGCCCCGGCAGCGAGTACGTGCGGGCCTACTGTCGCGCGATCCGCGCCAAACCCGGCATCAAAAGCGTCCTGCTGCCAGTGGGCACCGGCATCGAGGTCAGCCGGTACTAACCATGCTGACGCGCCGGGTTATCGCTGTTTTCGTTTCCCGCTTCGTACCGATCGGCCGCCCGCACAAACAAGGACTCCCATCCATGCCCAGTCTTCCGAAACGCAACCGCTCTTCGCCCGCCGCACTGACGCTGATCGCGCTCGTCACGGCCCTGGCGTTCGGACTTCAAGGCTGCACCCGTCCGCCGGTCACGGCCAACGCCGATGCGCCGGCGGCCAACGCCGCCCGGCCCCAGGTGGGCCCCGCCGCGCTCGGCGTGGTCACGGCCAAGGCCGCCTGCGCCGATCTGGCCGGCTTCGACCTGACTGCCATCGGCGGAGCGGGCAGCCGCATCACCGCCGCCGTCGAGACCACCAACCGGTCCGGCACGTCGATCTGCGCGGTCGAAGGCACGCTCGCTCCGGCGATCCACTTCGCCGTGCAGCTGCCGACCAAAAGCTGGACCCAGCGCTACCTGCAAATCGGTTGTGGCGGCCTGTGCG
This sequence comes from Xanthomonas cassavae CFBP 4642, assembly GCF_000454545.1. Classification (NCBI taxonomy): domain Bacteria; kingdom Pseudomonadati; phylum Pseudomonadota; class Gammaproteobacteria; order Lysobacterales; family Lysobacteraceae; genus Xanthomonas; species Xanthomonas cassavae. The sequence goes on along the minus strand of NZ_CM002139.1, from coordinate 1,745,574 downwards.
GCAGCATCGCCGGCAACGTCGGCGCCGCCGACGGCTGCGCGCCGTTGAACAGCGGCGGCTTCGTGCTGGCGGCCACCGACATGGGCCACCAGGATCAGGACGGTTCATTCGGCCAGGACCCGGCCAAGCGCGCCGATTTCGCCCACCGCGCCCAGCACCTGACCGCGGTCGCCGCCAAGGCGCTGATCCAGGCGTTCTACGGGCAGCCGCAAAAGTACGCCTATTTCACCGGCTGCTCGGACGGTGGCCGCGAGGCGCTGATCGAGGCGCAGCGCTACCCGGACGACTTCGACGGCATCATCGCCGGTGCCGGTGCGCTGAACTTCATGGCGCAGAACGCCGTCTTCCATGCTTGGCAGGCCCGCGCCAACACCGGCGTCGACGGCAAGCCGATCCTGTTGGCCGACCGCCTGCCGATGCTGCACCAGGGCGCGCTCGACGCCTGCGACACGCTTGACGGTCTGAAAGACGGACTGATCGCCAACCCGCTAGCGTGCCGCTTCGACCCGGCGACGGTGCAATGCCCGGCCGGTGCGGCGGATACCGCAGCTTGCCTGACAGCGGCCGAGGTGGAGGTGGCACGCAAGTTCTACGACGGCCCGCGCGATGCCGCGACCGGCAAGGCGCTGACCGCCGGCGGGCCGCAGCCCGGCTCGGAACTAGCCTGGGCCGGCGTCTACGTGCCGCAGTCGGCCAGCGACACGATCTTCAGCGAAAAGGTCAGCCTGCCGGTGCTGCGCAACATGGCCTTCGAGACCGATCCGCCGGCCGGCTTCACCCTGGCCGACATGCGTTTCGACCTGGCCACCTTCGATCGGCTGCGCGCGCGCCACCGCCTGTTCGACGCCACCAATCCCGATCTGTCGGCCTTCGCCGGCAGGGGCGGCAAGCTGATCGTCTGGCACGGTTGGTCCGATCCGCACATCTCGCCGCTCAACAGCATCGCCTACTACACGGCCGTGCGGCAGTTGATGGGCGCCGAACGCACCGACAGCTTCGCGCGCCTGTACGTCCTGCCTGGCATGTACCACTGCAGCAACGGCGAAGGGCCACACCAGATCGACCTACTGACACCGATGATGGCCTGGGTCGAGGGCAGTGCGGCGCTGGATGCGATCAAAGCGCGCCAGCCGGCGCAGGCCGCCGCCAGCGATTTCGGCGCGCCGCGTGGCGCGAGTGGCCGCCCTGGCGGCATGGGCCAGCGCCCGGCCATGACGCCCGGTGCACAGGCCGCCGCGCTCGGCCCGACGGCCGCCGCGGCAACTGCGGTCGAGCACAGTCGCCCGGTCTATCCGTGGCCCCATGTCGCAGCCTGGGATGGCAAGGGCGACCAGAACCAGGCGTCGAGCTTCGTGCGTGGCCCGGCCATCGACTTCGCCATGCCCGACTGGGCCGGAGCCGATTTCTTCGACCCCTACGAACCCGCGGCGCAATAGCGCCATCTTTACCACCACCAACCCAGAGGCGCACATGACTCGACTCACCGCCAAGGACTTCCACTCCGAGCTACTGGAGCTGTACGACGGCTACGTGCACGGGCGCCTGAGCCGGCGCGACTTCCTCGACCGCGCGGCGAAGTTCGCCGTCGGCGGCCTCACCGTTGTCGCGATCCTGACCTCGCTGAGTCCGGACTACGCGCTGGCGCAGCAGATCGCCTTCACCGATCCGGACATCCACGCAGAGTACATCCGCTATCCCTCGCCGAACGGTCACGGCGAGGTGCGCGGCTACCAGGTGCGTCCGGCCAAAGCCTCCGGTCGGGTGCCCGGCGTCGTCGTGGTGCACGAGAATCGCGGCCTGAATCCCTACATCGAGGACGTGGCGCGTCGCGTGGCCAAGGCCGGCTTCGTCGCGCTGGCGCCCGACGGCCTGAGTTCGGTCGGCGGCTATCCGGGCAACGACGAGGAAGGCCGGCGGCTGCAGCAGCAGGTCGATCCGCAGAAGCTGATGAATGACCTCTTCTCCGCTATCGAGTACCTGCAGGCCAGCGAGCTGACCACCGACAAGATCGGCGTCACCGGCTTCTGCTACGGCGGCGGTGTCTCCAACGCGGCGGCCGTGGCTTATCCGGAACTGGCCGCGGCGGTGCCGTTCTACGGCCGCCAGGCCAAGCCGGAGGACGTACCGCGCATCAAGGCGCCGCTGCTGCTGCATTTCGCCGCGACCGACCCGAACGTCAACGCCACCTGGCCAGCCTACGAGGCGGCGTTGAAGGCGGCGGGCAAGACCTATGAAGCCCATGTTTATCCCGGCACCAACCACGGATTCCACAACGACTCCACGCCACGCTACGACGAGGCCGCCGCCAAGCTCGCCTGGGATCGCACCCTGGCCTGGTTCCGGCGCTACCTGAGCTGAGTAGTGCAATGAGCTGCCCTGATATCAGATGGTGTGATATTGAAAATAGAAATATAGGATTGGATTTATTTCTTGACGCGCGCGACCATAACGGTGGTGCCGAAAGGCTTTCCAGGCCCGCGTGCCTGCGGTGCTGCCGGCAGGGCGGCACCGAGCCGCACCGGCCTTACTCAACGATTCCAGGAGTGTTTCCATGACCATGAACGCCATCATCTGGCCCGAAGGCTACGTCCCGGGCTTCACCGAGAACTTCGTCTCCAACGAGGTCATCGTCGCCGGCCTGAGCGCCGCCGAGGCGTGGCCACTGCTGGCCGAACCGGCCAAGTGGCCGACCTACTACGCCAACTCGGCCAACGTGCGCTTTTACGACGGCAAGGGGCCGCTGCTGGCCGACGGCAACCGCTTCTATTTCGAGACCTTCGGCTTCCCGGTCGAGGCGCAGTGCAACGAATACGTCGCCCCGGCGGCCGGACAGCCCGGTCGCGTGGCCTGGCATGGCTGGTCGGGCGAAGTCGATGCCGACGACCGCTTGGACGTACACCATGCCTGGCTGGTCGAGGATCTCGACGGCGGCCGCGTGCGCATCCTCACCCAGGAAACCCAGAAGGGCAAACCGGCTGCCGAACTGCATGCCGCCAAGCCCAACCCTATGATCAACGGGCATCAGGACTGGCTGGACGGACTGGTCGAAGCGGCGCGCAAAGCCAAGGCGCAGTGATGCATATCAGCCGCCCCGCAAGGGCGGCTTTTGCGGTTTTCAATTGCGGGAGATCCTTCCCATGAGCACCACCATCAAGATCCTGATGATCCTCACCTCCCAGGCCACTACGGGCGACGACCCGCGGCCTACCGGGGTGTGGTTCGAAGAACTGTCTACGCCGTACTACGCCTTCGTCGATGCGGGCGCGCAGGTGGACATTGCCTCCATCGTTGGCGGCAAGATTCCGATCGACCCGCACTCGCTGGAGGCCGAAGGCAAGAATCCGCCCAGCGTCGAGCGCTTCCTCAAGGACGCCGCGGCGATGCAGAAGATCGAGGCCTCGATGAAGATCGACGGCCTGTCCACCGAAGGCTACTCAGCGGTGTTTCTGCCCGGCGGCCACGGCACCATGTGGGACCTGCCCAAGAGCACCAAGCTGGCCAACCTGTTGTCTGACGCCTGGGCCAACGGCAAGGTCGTCTCGGCGGTCTGCCACGGCCCGGCCGGACTCGTGAACGTCAGGGACACCAACGGCCAGCGGCTGGTCTCCGGCCGCCGCGTGGCCGCCTTCACCGACAGCAAAGAAGCGGCCGCCGGCCTGACCGACAAGGTGCCGTTCCTGCTGGAGGCCCGCATCCGCGGGCTGGGCGCCAAATACGAGAGCGGCCCGGACTTCCAGCCCTTCGCGGTGCGTGACGGCAAGCTCGCCACCGGGCAGAACCCAGCCTTGTCCGAGGATGTCGCGCGTCTGGTGCTGGAAGCCGTCCACGAGGCGCGCTAACCCTACCCCACCGTCATTGCCGGCGCCACCCCTGGCGGCGCCAAGCCATCGCCTGCGTCCGCCTGACGGTTCGCGGGCTGGTCTGTTTTATCCATCCACCATCTTCGAGGTCCGTCATGTCCGCACTGTTCACGCCGTTCAAACTAAAGGACGTCACCCTTCGCAACCGCATCGCGATCCCGCCGATGTGCCAGTACCAGGCCCACGAGGGCTACGTGAACGAATGGCATCTGGCGCACTACACCGGCATGGCTCGCGGCGGCGCCGGACTGGTGATCGTCGAAGCCACCGGCGTCTCGCCGGAAGGCCGCATCACCCCAGGCTGCACCGGCCTGTGGGAAGACGGGCAGATCGAGGGCATGGCGCGCATCGCCTCAGCCATCAAGGCGGCCGGAGCGGTGCCCGGCATCCAGATCGGCCATGCCGGCCGCAAGGCCAGCGCCAACAAGCCGTGGGAAGGCGACGACCACATCGCCGACGGCGACCGCCGCGGCTGGCCGACCCTCGCGCCCTCGGCGATCGCCTTCGGCGGCGGTCTGCCGAAGGTGCCGCAGGCCATGTCCCCGGACGACATCGCCCGGGTCAAGGCCGATTTCATCGAGGCGGCCAAGCGTGCGCTGTTGTCCGGCTTCCAGTGGCTGGAACTGCACTTCGCGCACGGCTACCTCGCGCAAAGCTTCTTCTCGCCCATCGCCAACCAGCGCACCGACCAGTACGGCGGCAGCGCAGACAATCGCGGCCGCTTCTTGCTGGAGACGATGCAGGCCGTGCGCGAGGTGTGGCCGGAGCACCTGCCGCTGACCGCGCGCTTCGGCGTGGTCGAGTACGACGGGCATGACGACAGCTTCTATCCCGAGGCGGTCGAGCTGGTGCGCAAGATGCGCGACGGCGGCCTGGATCTGATCGACGCCAGCATCGGCTTCTCCACCATCAACGGCAAAACCCCGTGGGGGCCAGGCTTCTTCGTGCCGGTCGCCGGCCGCGTCAAGCAGGATACGCAGATGCCGGTGGCCGCGGGCTGGTGCATCGACGACCCGAAGATGGCCGAGAAGGCCGTGGCCGAGGGTCAGATGGATTTGGTGCTGATCGCCCGCGCGCACCTGGCCAATCCGCACTATGCCTACCAGATCGCTGTGGAGCTGGGCGAGGAAAAGCCGGCTGGCGTGCTGCCAGTGTCCTACGGCTACTGGCTGTCGCGCTACTGCGGCCCGGGCAAGGGCGCGGCGCAGTGATGCGTCGCCGCCAGCGTGGAGCCGGCGGCAAGGCAGCACGATGGTGGGCTGCCTTGCTGCTGGCCTGCCTGCCGGTGCTTGCCGTGGCGGCGGAACTGCCACCGCGGCGGCTGCTGGTGATCTCTAAGACCGAGCAGGCACTGCAACTGCGCGACCCGGACAGCTTCGCGTTGCTGGCCAGCGCCCCGCTCGGGCCCGATCCGCACGAAATCGCGGTATCGACGGACGGGCGCACCGCATACGTGTCCAATCCCGGCTATGGCGCCTTCCATCGCATCGACGTGATTGACCTGCAAACCGGCCGGGCGAAGGCGCCGATCGACACCACGCCGCTGTTCGGCCCGCACGGGCTGGCCTTTGTGCAGGATCGCCTGTGGTTCACTGCCCAGGGCTCCAAGGCCATCGGGCATCTCGATCCACAGGCGCGCGCTATCGACTGGATCATGGGCACCGGCCAGGACACCACCCACCTGCTGCATGTGGCGCCCGACGGCCAGCGCGCCTATGCCACCAACTCGGGCTCCGGCACGGTCAGCCTGTTCGAGCGGCGCCTGATGCCGCCGAGCATGCCGCCGACCGGCGTGCTGCCGGCCGCTGCCAAGCCGCGGATGGACTGAGTGCACACGATAGTGCCCAGCGGGCCGGGCACCGAAGGCTTCGATGTCTCCCCGACGAACGCGAGCTGTGGGCAGTGGGCCCGGACGGCATGCTGTACGTGATCGACCTGGCCTCGCGTCGCATCGCCGCGACCTTCGCCAGCGGCCTGGACGGCGCGCACCGCCTGGCCTTCACCCCGGACGGCCGCCGGGTCATGGTGGTCAGCGTCAATACCGGCGCGCTGGCGGTGTTCGACGCGGCCAGCCGCACGCTCGTCAAGCGCCTGCAGATCGGGCGCGGCGCTGGCATCCACATGGACGCCAGCGGCAACCGTGCCTTCGTTTCGTGCACGTCTGACGGCTTTGTCGCCGTGATCGATCTGGACTCGCTGCATGAGATCGAACGCATCGTGGTCGGCCGACCCGATGGCATCGCGCTGGCGGTGCGCCCTGTACCCCACAAGCCATGAGCCAGCAACAGGGCGCTCGCGTGCGGATGCCACGGCGCGCTGCAGGCCACTTCGTGGTGCACGCATAAAACAGGGAAAACCGATGAGTCTGCTCTATCTCCTCATGGCTCTGGCCGGCGGGGCCGGCCTATCAATCCAGGCCGCGGTCAACAGCCGGCTGAGCGCCGGTGTTGGCAGCCAGGCGCTGGTTACCTCGTTCTTCTCCTTCGCCATCGGCGCGCTGTGCCTGGGTGTGGGGGCAGCGTGTCAGGCCGATTGGCAAAGCGTCCCCGCCAACGGTCGGGCAGCAGTCGTAGTGGCGTTGGCTGGGTGGCGTGATCGGTGCCGGCTTCGTGTTCACCACGGTGTTCCTGGCCCCGCGCATCGGCGTCACCAAAGCCATGTTCCTGTTCATCATCGGCCAACTGGCCGCCGGCATGTTCATCGACAGCGTCGGTCCGATCCAGGTGCCGGTGCGCCCGGTCTACTGGTGGAAGTTCGCCGGCCTGGGCGTGATGCTGATGGGCCTGGTGTGTTTCATGTTCGGCGATCGCCTGTCCGCGCACGACTGACATGGGCAACGGCTGATATAAATCTGTGTTATTGACTAAATAAAATAACAGGATTGGATTTATTTCATGTGCGATCGCATTATCCTCCCATAGTCGTAACGCCGGCGGGCCTGGCATCGACCCGACCGAGCCATTCATTTGATCGACAGCCAGAGGGGCCTGGCGCATCTGGCCCGCACGACTTCAGAGGAAAACACCATGAGCAAGATTGCAGTTTTGGGCCTGGGCGCGATGGGATCGCGCATGGCCGCCAACCTCATCAAGGCCGGTCACAGCGTGACGGTCTGGAACCGCAGTCCGGCCGCCGCCGAGGGGCTGGTCGCCGCTGGCGCCAGGCTGGCAACCACTCCGAAAGAGGCCGCCATCGGCGCCGATTTCGTGATGGCAATGGTGCGCGACGACCAAGCATCGCGCCAGGTCTGGCTGGATGCCAACGCCGGCGCGCTGGCCGGCATGGCCGCGGGCGCGATCGCCATTGAAAGCTCGACGCTGACCGCCGAGTGGATTCGGGAGCTGGGCGCGCATGCGGCAGAGCGTTCGCTGGGCCTGATCGAAGCCCCGGTATCGGGCACGACGCCGCAGGCCGAAGCGGGGCAACTGGTCCACCTCATCGGCGGCGAGGGGGATACCCTGGCGCGCGCTGAGCCGGTCCTCAAGGCGATGGGCTCGTCCATCCAGCACGTCGGCCCGCTGGGCGCCGGCGCGCTGACCAAGCTGACAACCAACACCCTGCTGGGCATCCAGGTCACTGTGCTGGGCGAGCTGATCGGCATGCTCCGGCACTCAGGTGCAGACGTGGCGCGCGTGCTCGAAGCCGTGGCAGCGACGCCGGTATGGAGCATTGTGGCGAGCCGCATCACCGGGTCGATGCTGTCGGGCAACTTCGCACCGCAGTTTCCCATCGAGCTGATCGAGAAGGACTTCGGCTACACCCTCCAGGCCGCCGGTTCGGACGTCGCCGCACCGACCATTGCTGCGGCACGTGGCGTGTTCCGCAGCGCGATCGAACGTGGCCTGGGCAAGGACAACATGACCGGCGTGGTCAAACTGTTCACTGAATGAAGTGAAGTCGGCTCAGTGATTCATAAATTCAAGGCCCGGCCCGCAATGGGAGTTTCGCCCCCCCTCATGCAATGGGATCGGCAAGAAGAACCCAGGTAGCGTGATTCACTTGGGGCGACGCCTTCATGCCCGGAGGCGCCTCACCTGAATATCCACCAAGAGATTAAGGGCACCTCGAATAACCATGCCGGAGTCGATGTGGCGCATGCATGGAGGTGACGATGCTTGGAAACATCAGCACTCTGACATGGTCGGCCAAGCTCTCAGCTCGCCGACGCTGCGCGCGAGGCGTTCTTCTGGCCTGCGGCATTCATACCGGCCGCATCCCGGCCTGCTGCAATCGTGCCAGACGCAGCAGGTTATGGCCGGCAACCTTCAATCCGATGACCACCTTCGCACGTGCCAAGCCGAGCGTGCGTAGACACTTGCCACCTTGTTGCGTCAGTCGCGCGAATGCGTGCTCGACAAACACCCGATCTTTCGCGATGCGCTGATTGCGCCGCTGCTGGGCCGAGCTCAATGCGTTGCCGCGTGTACCTTTGTGCTGGATGTCCACACGATATCCCTCTTGCTTCAAGCGGGCTTCACGGTCCCGGTCGGCATAAGCGCTATCGGCACGAAGTATGCGTGCGGTATTACCCGCATCCAGCAACCGCTCGAAGTACCGGCTGTCATGCACGTTCGCGCTGCTGACCTCGTGCACGCGAATGAATCCCCAGCGACGATCGACATTGGCGTGCAACTTGTAACCGTAATAGGAGCTGCCGTGCTTGCTCGTCCAGCGCGCATCCACGTCCTTCTGCGCGCGCTTGGCATCGCTCCAATCCTCCGGGATGTCGTTCTGCTTGATGCGCGCGTTTTCCTCGCGCGTGTTGCGCTGGATCGGCGCACTGACGATGCTGGCATCAATGATCTGCCCGCCACGGGCAATGTAACCGGCGCGCGCCAGTTGTCCGCTGATCGCCGCATCGATATCTCCGATCACGTCATTGTTCTTCAGCCGCTCGCGCCATACCCAGATCGTCTTCGCATCCGGCACCTTGCCGCTCTTCTCCAGACCGACGAACCGAACGAAGCTACGCCGATCCAGCAACTGATACTCCAACGCATCGTCGGAAAGGTTGTACAACTGCTGCAACAGCAACACCCTGATCATCACCTCAGTCGGCCACGCTGGCCGGCCACCCTTGGCCTTCGGCCCGAGCGACAGCCTCGCATCCACCGCACGGGCAATACCGCCAAAGTCGATGTGACGCGACAACACGGCCAGCGGATCACTCAATTGCTGACGTTTAGCATCACGTTCTTCACCGGCGAACAAACTGATCATCTGTAGCACCCTCCGCTAGCATCGCATTACGTCAATGATGACAGGATGCTGGGGTTTTTAGAGATTCCCTAAACAAAGTCGGCCCAGGCTTGCATCATCGGACGACGTTGCTCCAAGAGATCTGTACGGTGGTAGGCGGCCTCGACCTTGTCCTTGACCGTGTGCGCTAATGCCCACTCTGCCAAGTCACGGGCATAACCTTGCTCGCTGCACCAGTCGCGGAAGCTCGACCGGAACCCGTGCGCGGTCGCAATACGCCCAGGCGTGTCACTAGGTGCGTTCACTCTCCGCAATAACGCTGTAAGCGTCATGTCCGACATGACGGAACGCGCCTGCACAGAGGGAAAGACGAGCTCGTCGTGATGGTCTTCCAAGCGCCTGAGGAGCTCGATGGACTGCTCCGACAATGGAACTCGATGTAGCTGTTTGGCCTTCACACGAGCCGCAGGAATCGTCCACAGCTTCGTGCGGAGGTTCACTTCTGCCCAGGTCATCCCGCGCACCTCACCGGAACGACTGGCATTTAGGATGAGGAACAACAAAGCATTCCTCGTGACTTCGTACTCGCCAGCTCCTGCAAGCTCTGCTTTCACAAACGATGGGAGCTTTGCCCAGGGCATTGCTGGCTGATGCTCCTGCCGAACAGACTTTCCTGGTTGCAGCGGAAGCAGATGTGTTACGACATCGACTGGGTTGGCTTGGTTGAATCCGTGCGCCCAACCCCACGCCATTACCGCGTGTAGCCGTTGCTTCACGCGACTTGCTGTCTCTGCTTTGTCGAGCCAGATGGGGCGGAGGACATTCGCAATGTGCCTGGGCTGCAACTGGTCGATGGGAAGGGAGCCAATCCGCGGAACCGCGTACTCATTCAGCGTATTAAGCCACTGCTGTGCGTGCTTGGGATTCTTCCATCCGGGCTTTAGGGATGGTCTGATCAACGCAGCCGGAAAACGAAACACGCCACATCCGCCGCGCTGAGGGCGCTCAAACCCCCGGTTTTTTGCCGTTTTCGNCTTGCGCTTGCTGTTGTACTCCGCGTCGCCGAAGGTCAGTTGCATCGTCATCGTCCTGGTGCCTCTGTGCGATTGTCGCAGGATCAGGGGGAGTTGTTCAGAGTTTCCTTAGTTCCGCGTGGAGTAGCTCCGCTGCTTCCTGAAAGGTCGGTGTCTTCGGCTTAGCGTGGTCAGCCGCCTTAACCTCCAACGGATCCTGCCCACCCGCGATTTGCTCGCGCATTTCTCGTGCCAGCTTACCCGCCAGAGCAATCCCAACTTCAGGATAGGCTCCCAAGCCGGCGTTGCGCCGCTTGCCCGTGGCAGGACTGACGTAGCGCAGCACCCACTTACCCTGCCCCTTCTGCGAGGGCGAGGGATGCAGCGTCAGGCCGGTTATGACTCCGTGCGGGACAGCCTGACCACCAGGGCTCAGGCTGCGAGCCTTTGCATCCGTGATCAAGCCCATGTCCTTCCTCGAACCCCCTGTTTCCGGTATGCCATCCAGTATGCCATTTGATGTTTGCTTCGTTTGGGTGTCGTTGGGGTGGATTGGCACGCAGGTGTAGCTAAGCCGCTGAACCGCGTGCTAAAATTTTTGAAAGTTGAGATCGGCTGGGTCCTGTTGGGCATTGCCCAAGCAGTCCCTCTCTCCGCCAGATTCATGATGTGCGCGACGACTCGGTCGCAGCAGATCCGGGCCATGCCACTGGCCCACGTCTTATGGTGGCCCCGTCGGTCCCTCGCGACGCTAGATCGAAAATCCCGCCAGGGCCGGAAGGCAGCAACGGTATCGATTGATGCGGGCGCCGAGGTCAACCGGCGGGGACACCACCCCAATCCCCCGGCTGCTCCGCAAACCACATGCGCTGTGGCGACGTGTGCGCTGTCGTCGTAGATAGAACCGGGGATCGGGCAACCGGCAGCAGTTCAAACCCGCCCACGTTGCCTGCGCTCTGGCCTGCTGAGGCCTGCGCACACAAAGGTGCAACACCCGCGCATCGACCTCATCGCGACTCGGGATGCAGCCAACCCGCATCGCCTTCGAGGTAATGCTCGTGCTTCCAGATCGGCACGCGCGCCTTGACCTCGTCGATGATGAAACGGCATGCATCGAAGGCTGCGCCGCGGTGCGCCGCACTCACGCCGACCCACACCGCCATGTCGCCGATGCGCAGCTCGCCCACGCGGTGCACGCAGTGTGCGTGCACGATGGAAAACCGGTGCATCGCCTCGTCCAGCACACGCTGGCCTTCGGCCTGCGCCAGTGCGGCGTACGCCTCGTAGCGCAGCCCGGCCACAGTGCGACCATCATTGTGATTGCGCACCCAGCCCTCGAAGCTGGCAAAGGCACCGGCATGCGGATGTTCCATCCCGCCGCGCAGATGATCGAGCGGCAACGGGACATCGGACAACGCAAACACTGCGGCCGTCTGATCGCTCATGCTCAACCTCCCGACACCGGCGGAATGAACACCACTTCGCTGCCGTCGCGCAGCGCATCCTCCCAGCGCGCGAACGCGCCATCCACGGCCACCCGCAATTGCGCGGGTGTCCAGCGCAGGCCGTGCCGCGCATCGAGCTCGGCGTACAGCCCACGCAAGCTCTGCGCATCTGACTGCACGCGCTCGTCGGCCATGCCCGACGCCTCGCGCAGGCTGGCGAAATACAGCACCGTCACCGTCGCAGTCATCGCGCCGCTCCGATATCGCGCTTCCCGCCACGCTTGGATACCAGCTTGGTCGGGCCGATGATCATGCTGTGCGATAACGCCTTGCACATGTCATAGACCGTCAACGCGGCCACGCTGGCACCGGTAAGCGCCTCCATTTCCACGCCGGTACGATGCACGCAACGCACCGTGCAACGGATGTCCAGCACCTGCTCGCCGGCCCAGTCGATCTCGAAACGACACGCATCGATCGGTAGCGGATGGCAGAACGGAATCAGCTCGTGCGTACGCTTGACCGCCATGGTGCCGGCAATCACTGCGGTTTCCACGATGCCGCCCTTGGCGCTGCGCAAGCCGTTGGTGCGCAGCTGTACGGCGATGGCGGCCGGAAAGCGCACGCGACTTTCCGCGGTGGCGCTACGGGCGGTGACCACCTTGTCCGAGACATCCACCATGGTGGGAAGCCCGGCATCGTCGAGGTGGGTCAGGCGTGCGGAACGGGATTTTGCAAGCATGGGAAGCGACGCGAAGACAGGCAATCAGGATGCGGCATTCTCGGTGAACGGGGTGCCTTGATGGAACAGCAACTGCCATCCATCAGCATTCCTGCGCCACAACGAGCTGTGCAAGGCCTGCCGCTCGACGCCCTGACGGCGATCCACCGACCGGTAGCGCAACTGCGCAAGATCCGATGCAAGCCGCACGCACTCAAAGCCATCGGCGTGGTGCTCGGCAGCAACACCGGGGGCGCGCAAGGCCGCGATCACCTCGCTGCGCGTGTACCGACGGCCCGACGCGGCGAACTCGACAAACGCCGGATCGAGCAGCGCTTGAAACGCCTGCACATCGGCACGCAGCTGCGGATCGAGCAGACGCAGCACTAAAGTACGAAGCTGAGCTACCAGCGCGTCCTCGCTCATCCGCCGATCAGGAACATCTCGACCGGCTTGCCGCGACGCGGCGCCGATGCGCGCACTTCGCTGTAGCGGTCGCCGCGCAGACTCCAGCGCTGCCGCAGATGCGTCGCCAGCCCCTGCTCGCCGTCGGCCAGGGCCGGCTTGAGGTCATGGCCCTGGCTGGCGAACAGGCAGGTGTACAGATGTCCATCGGCCGACACGCGTGCACGCTGGCAATCGCCGCAGAACGGCACGCTGACCGAACTGACAAACCCCACCTCGCCGGCACCGTCTGCATACGCGTGACGCTGCGCGACCTCGCCGATGTAGTTGGCATCCAGCGCCCGCAACGGCCAGCGCGCGTGGATGCGCGCATGCAGCTGCGCCGAGCTCACCACCGCGTCCGGCGTCCAGCCGTTGCAGCTACCCACGTCCATGAATTCAATGAAACGCAGCACATGCCCGCTGCCCCGGAAGTGCTCTACCAGCGGCAACACCTGGTCTTCGTTGACGCCGCGCTGCACCACGCAATTGATCTTCAGCCGCTCGAACCCGGCCCGTTCGGCCGCGGCAATGCCGCCCAGTACCTGTGCGATCTCACCGCGCCCACCGCTCATGCGCTTGAACAACGCAGGGTCCAGCGCGTCCATGCTCACCGTGATCCGGCGCAGACCGGCATCACGCAGCGCCTGGGCCTGCCGCGCAAGCAGGGCGCCGTTGGTGGTCAGCGCCAGGTCTTCGATGCCATCGATCACCGCCAGACGCGCAATCAGGCCAGGCAGGTCGCGCCGCAGCAGCGGCTCGCCGCCGGTCAGGCGCAGCTTGGTGACACCCACGGCCACGAAGGAGCGCACCAGCGTCTCCAGCTGATCGAAACTCAGTCGCTGCTGCGCATCGAGGCCGTAATCGTCGGGCACACGGTCGGCCGGCATGCAGTAGCCGCAACGGAAGTTGCAGGCCTCGATCACCGACAGGCGCAAGTCGCGCAGCGGGCGGCCGTAGCGGTCCTGCATGGGGGCACCAGCCAGAGTAGGCAGCGTCAGGGCGCCCATCAGCGCACCCTGGCGGCGGTCGGGTCCGCCAGCGCCAGATATTGCCCAGGCACGGCCACGCAATGACCACGTGCACGCAGCACATCGCCGTCGGCGTCGCTGGCGTAGTGGTACAGCAGCATGCGGCTCAACAGGTCCTGCGGGTATTCCCGCTCCAAATCCTCCACGCCAGTATGCGACGGGTTACCGTGAAGGCCGCAGTCATGCGCGATGAGCTCGCCATCGTCCGCATAACGCTTCAGCATTTCCGGAATGGGCCGGGTATCGCCGGTCCAGACCAGCGCCCCCTTCAGACGCAAGCCGTAGGCCGTCTCCGGCCAATGGTGGCGCACCGGGAACACTTCCAACCGCACGCCGTCGTGCCAGAACGCATCGCCGACCGGCACCAGCTGGAATGCATCCCAGAAGTTCGCCCCGCCCTCGGCCAGCACGTTCGGGTAATCGGCAATGCGCCGCTGCAGCAGCGGCACGACTGGCGCCGGCACGTACAGGCGCGTGCGCCCGCGGCGCTCGGAGAAATAACTGTCGACGAACACCCGCTCCAGCCCACCGACATGGTCCAGATGCACATGGGTGATGAAGATCGCCTGCGGCAGCCGGCCGTAGTGCGCCTGATAGGCAGTCAGCCCCTCGCTGCCGCAATCGATGGTCAGCCATGGCGCGCCGGCACGCTCGAGCGTGGCCATCGGCGAACCGAGCGCCACCGCCGACGCATTGCCGACCCCCTGCATGCGCAACGCCCATTGCATCAGTAACCCCGGCCCCAGGCCAGTTCGTAGGCGCGATGCAGGCGCTCGTAGTCCTTGTCGACATCCTCGCGGCTGCGGTCACCGCGCAGCTTCAGCAGCGAACGATGCAGTCGCTTGAGGTTGCGCTCGCGCCAGCGCGTGGCCGGGATGCGCAGCACGCCTCGGTCGAAATCGATCAACCAGCCATGTCCGCCGGCATCGAACAGGATGTTGTGGGCATTGAGATCGGCGTGATCCAGCCCGGCGCGATGGAAGCGCGCGATCAGCTGTCCGGTGGCCTCCCACGGCGCACCGCGCCCCGCCACCTGCGCGTGATCGGCCAGCGAGCGCACGTTTTCCAGCCGCTCCATCAACAGCGCCGCGCGATAGCCCAGGCCTTCGCGCAGATAGCAGGCGGCCAGCGGTCGCGGTACCGGCAGGTTGCGCTTGATCAGCTCGCGCATCAACCGGAACTCGGCAAAACTGCGCGTGCGTCCTGCGCCTTTCCACAGGTATTGATCGCGGCTCACGCGCGCCGCTATGCCGCCACGCAGGTATTGCCGCAGGACGCTGCGACCGAACGGCGCATCCACGAACCACGCCCCGCCGCGGCCGCCCTCGTCGACCGGCCGCGCCCTGTCGCCCCAGCGCTGCGGCGAAAACAACCCGGCCTCAGCTTGCCGCAGCCGTTCGCGGTCGAACAGAATGGCACCATAGCCGCGGCCCTCGCGGTACGGCGTCAGCGCTTCGGTGGCGTCGAAAGAAACCATCTATCGAGTCTAACAACACCATGGCTGTAACGCCTGCATCGCTGTGTCTGCTGCGTCTGTCCGCCCTGGGCGACGTCACCCACGTGGTGCCGCTGGTGCGCACGCTGCAGGCGGGCTTCCCGCAGACAGCGCTGCACTGGATCATCGACAAGGCCGGGCTGAAGTTGCTCGACGGCCTGCCCGGCGTGCATTTCCACGCTTACGACAAACGCAGCGGCGTGGCCGGCATGCGCGCGTTGCGCCAGCAGCTGGCGCCGCTGGGTCGCTTCGATGCCCTGCTGCAGATGCAGGTGGCGTTGCGCGCGAACGTGCTCTCGGCCTTCGTGCCGGCGCGCCGGCGCATCGGCTACGACCGCAGCCGCTCCAGGGACCTGCACGGCCTGTTCGTCAACGAACGCATCGCCGACCGCCCCGGCATCCACGTACTCGACGCCATCGGCAGCTTCGCCGAGCCGCTGGGCCTGCGCCAGAATCAGGTGTGCTGGGATCTGCCGGTGCCCGAGGACGCACATGCCTGGGCGCAGGCGCAGTGGCAGGACGATGGTCGCCCGGTGCTGATGATCTCGCCCTGCTCCAGCCACGCACGGCGCAACTGGTACCCGGACCGGCATGCCGCCCTGGCCGACCATGCGGCCGCGCAGGGCTGGCGCGTCGTCCTGTGCGGCGGCCGCAGCGATCTGGAGCGCAGTACCGCCGATGCCATCATCGCCGACGCGCGCACGCCGGTGCTGGACCTGGTCGGCAAGGACACGCTCAAGCAGCTGCCCGCCCTGCTCGCCCGCGCGGATCTGGTGGTCACGCCGGATTCGGGGCCGATGCACATCGCCAATGCGATGGGCACCAAGGTGCTGGGACTGCATGCGGCCAGCAATCCGCGGCGCAGCGGGCCGTATTCGGATGTGCGCTATTGCGTGGACCGCTACGACGCGGCTGCGCGCAAGTACCTGCACACGCCGGCCGACCAGCTGCGCTGGGGCACCAAGATCGAGTTCGATGACGTGATGGCGCTGATCACCGTCGAGGACGCGATTACCGCCTTCGAACGCTACCGCGCCGATCATCCCGGCTAGAAGGCAATGCGCGCCTGTAGGCGCCAAGGCTGCAGGCCAGGCAATGCCTGCGTTCTGCCGCTTTGCGCACCGGCACCACGCGCGAACGCTGGCAATCGGCCCTGAGGCACAGCCGCAGGCATGCGCCGCGCCATGTTGCAATCCCCCTCTGCGTGGATCGATCGCGCCAACCCACGGCGGCGCGATCAGCCGGACCAGGCCCTCAGGCCTTGCTGGCGCGATAGTCCTGGTAGGACTTCTCTTCCACGTACGACGAGCCCAGCGCCAGGTTGATCTGCTTCTTGATCCGCGCACGCTCGTCGTTTTCGATATATACGCTGCGCGCGAGCTGCACGAAGCTGTCGTCGAAGGCCTGCGCCTGCTCCTTGAGCCGGATGTCGTCCTCGATCACCCACAGCCGCTCGTTGACGGCCTTCAGTTCGGCACGCAGACGCACGATGTCGTGGCCGGCGGCCGGGTGCGCCATCCAGCTGGTTTCCAGCGCAGACAGCTCATTGCGCACATTGGCCAGCTTGGCCACATCGCGCATGCGCTCGGACTTGATCTGCAGGATCGCGATCTTGTCGAGCAGTTCACCAAAGGACACGGGCACCAGGATCTCGGACATGACAGGCCTCCAACGGGAATCGAGCGGATTGTAGTCATCGCCGCAGGCAGCGATGGCCACACATAAACAAAAGCCCCCTTGCGGGGGCTGATGCGAATCTGGCGGAGAGGGGGGTGATTCACTCGGCACTACGTGCCTTCGCCCTGCGGGCGGCTTCGCCGTGCAGGCAGCTGCGCTGCCTGTCGAACCCGGGGCGTCTCATCCCCCCAATGCCGCCGGCGAAACTCACGCGGCACTGGCACACCTGCTCACCTCAATTTGGCGGAGAGGGGGGGATTCGAACCCCCGAGGCGCTATAAACGCCTGCCTGATTTCGAGTCAGGTACATTCAACCGCTCTGCCACCTCTCCAGATGGTCCCCAGTGTCCTGGGGCCGTGCATCATACGGGCACACGGCCCCGGCCACAAGCGGCCCGGGCCGGTGCCAGGTGGCCCCTTCACCGGCCGGGCGTGAACAGGCACTGCGCCGTTCGCCGGCCGCGTGTTGCTGCTGGCCGGTCGGGCCGCGATGATGGTGGCGCACCTTCTCCCTGGCGACCCGGCCCCATGCTCGAATTCGGACACCTTACCCATGTTGGCCTGCGCCGTGACCTCAACGAGGACACCTACTACGGCGACAGCGAACTGGGGTTGTGGCTGGTGGCCGATGGCATGGGGGGGCACGCCTGCGGCGAGGTCGCCAGCGCACTGGCACGCGAAACCATCGTGCGCGAAGTGCGCGCCGGCACCCTGCTGGCACAGGCCATCCGCATTGCCGACGAGGAAATCATCAAGACCTCGCGCCGCTGCAACGACACCTTGCCGATGGGCACCACCGTGGTCGCCGCACGCGTGCTGGGCCAGCGCTTCGAAGTGGCCTGGGTCGGCGACAGCCGCGCGTATCTCTGGCGCGACGGACGCCTGGCCCAGCTGAGCCAGGACCACAGTTATGTGCAGGAACTCATCGCCCAGGGCACGCTCACCAGCGAGCAGGCGCGTGCGCATCCGCATCGCAACGTGGTGACCCAGGCGCTGGGCGTGACCGACCCGGCGCATCTCAACGTCGCCACCATGCAGGGCGAACTCAAATCCGGCATGCAACTGTTGCTGTGCAGCGACGGGCTGACCGAGGAAGTGGACGATGCCGCGATCGCGGCAACGCTGTCGCAGGCCGATTGCAGCGCGCAGGAGTGCGTGGAATGCCTGGTTGCCGCAGCGCTGGATGGCGGCGGCTCGGACAACATCACCGCCATCCTGGTGCGCAGCTACTAAAGGCGCGCTTCGCGCTGCCCGAGCACGTCGACAGCCGCGTTGCAGCTTGATCCGCGCGAGGTGCATGGAGAGCGGCTGGGCGAGCTACGCCCGACGACATCCCCCGCCACTCGCCTATTGCTTATCGTCGCCTAGCCGGCGGCCGCAACCTCTTCGACCGGCCGATCCCATAGCGCACGCCCGGCCTTCTTGCGCAGCTGCGCCAGACGCGCCTCATGCGCCTGCGCCTCGGAGGCAGTCACCGCCACGCGCGGGCGCGGCAACAGCAACGCCGGGTCGAAGGTGATCGCATTGCCGCCATCGCTGGCATGCTGGCCGGCATCGGCGCTGGCGAAGCCGATCTCTTCCTGCCCGGAGGTCAACGCGATGTACACATCGGCCAGGATCTGCGCATCGAGCAAGGCGCCGTGCAACTGACGGTGCGAATTGTCCACGCCCAGCCGCTTGCACAAGGCATCCAGCGAATTGCGCTGCCCCGGATAACGCTCGCGCGCCATCATCAAGGTGTCGACCACGGTGGCGCGGTCGATGATGCGGCCGTAGCCGTCGCCCAGCAGCGCCAGTTCGTTGTCGAGGAAGCCCAGGTCGAATGCAGCGTTGTGGATGATCAGCTCCGCGCCGTCGATATAGGCGAGAAATTCCTCCACCACATCGGCAAACAGCGGCTTGTCGGCCAAAAATTCCAGGGTCAACCCGGTCACTTCCTGCGCGCCGGGTTCGAAGTCGCAATCGGGTTTCAGGTAGCGATGGAAATTGTTGCCGCTCGGGCGCCGCTCCAGCAGCTCCACCGCACCGATTTCCACGACGCGATTGCCCTTGCGCCATTCCAGGCCGGTGGTTTCTGTATCGAGAATGATCTGACGCATTGAATCCTCTTACGCGGTTGCGCTGCCACTGCGCTGGGCAATGGCCTGATTGCGGGCGAGCACGTCGACGCGTTCGTTGTCCGGGTCGCCATTGTGGCCTTTGACCCAGCGCCAATCGATGCTGTGCCGCTGCGTGGCCGCATGCAGTCGCTCCCACAGTTCGCGGTTTTTGACCGGATCACCGCCCGCAGTCTTCCATCCACGCCGCACCCAGCCGGACATCCACTCGGTGATGCCCTGTCGCACGTATTGCGAGTCGGTATGCAGAACGATCTGGCACGGCTCGGTCAGCGTTTCCAGCGCCATGATCGCGGCCATCAGCTCCATGCGGTTGTTGGTGGACACCGCTTCGCCACCGGCCAGTTCCTTCTCGCGACCGTTGTAGCGCAGCAGCGCCGCCCAACCGCCCGGACCGGGATTGCCGAGGCAGGAGCCGTCGGTATGCACTTCAATGGATTTCATCAGTTTCCAGGGTTGCAACGTAACTAGGGGTCAAATCGTGGCCACCGGCTGCGGCCAGCGCGAAGGCAGCGCAATCGGGGTCGGCGCGATCGGTGCGCAGGCGCGCTTTTCCACTTCGAGCAGATACACCGCGCGCCAGGGCGCGCGACCGGGATCGGACGAGCCACGCCCGACACGCCAGATCGGCCCAAGATAGCGCTCCGTCTCCACGGTCTGCAGGCCGGCGCGCTGCGCGAGCACACGCCAGCGATCCGGGCGTAGCGCCACCGGGCCGCGACGCGCCCAATGGACGCGGTAAGGGCTCAACGGGTTGAGCGTGAACAGCCACAGCCGGCCACCCGGCATCAACAGGCGCTCGCACTCAGCCAGAAAATCCGCCGCCCCGCCAACCACGGCATGCTGCACCACGATGGCCTGCAGGCTCTCGGTCGGTAGCGGAAACGGCATCGCACAGCGGGCATCGCCGGCAAAACGTCCGGCATTGCGAAACAGGCGCAGGCCACGGCCCTGCAAGCGCTCGCGCGGCGGCATATCGCCGCTGGGCGTGACCCACAGCCAGGGTTGAGATGGACGCGCCTGCAGCGCCTCTAACGCCAGTCGGCGCTCCAGTTGCAGCAGGCTGCGCCCCGCCCCCGTATCAAACCAGGTTGAGACACCAGCTTGACGGGAGAATGGCGTGGCAGGCATGGTCCCAATTCTATGCGACTGATCGCCCTGCCCGCATTCGACGACAACTACATCTGGGCATTGGTCTCCGCCGATGGCCGTGCCATCGTGGTCGATCCAGGGCAGGCCGAGCCGGTGATTGCCGCCGCAGAAGGCGGCGGATGGGTCCCGAGCGCTGTCCTATTGACCCACCACCATGCCGACCATATCGGTGGCGTTGCGGCGCTGCAGGCGCGTTGGCCGCAGTTGGAGTTTTTCGGGCCCGCCGACGAGCGCATCCCTGCAACCGCCCGCCAGGTGGGCCAGGGCGAGCGCTTGCGTCTGCTCGGAACTGCATTCGAGGTGCTGGAGGTTCCCGGCCACACCCGTAGCCATATCGCCTTCGTGACCGACAGCCACCTGTTCAGTGGTGATACCCTGTTCAGCCTAGGCTGTGGACGCATGTTCGAAGGTACCGCTCCGCAGATGTTCGACTCGTTGCAGCGCCTGGCCCGATTGCCCGGCGAAACGCTTGTGTGTTGTGGCCATGAATACACCCTGGCCAACGCGGCCTTTGCGCTGCACGTCGATCCCACCAACGCTGCCTTGCAGCGCCGTCAACAGGAAGCCCAGGCCATGCGTCAAGCAGCCCGTCCTACCCTGCCGATTTCGCTCAAGAGTGAACTGGCCACCAATCCGTTCTTACGTACCAGCAGTTTTGAAATCCGCTCCGCGGTAGCACCACGCGCAGCCGGCGCAGCTTTCTCCGAAGTAGACGTTTTCGCTGAACTTCGGCGCTGGAAAGACGAATTTCGCGCATGAGGCGCCTTGTTTTGGCAGTGCTGGCCGCCTGTGCGGCCACCGCGCCGGCGGCTGCAGCGTCCACCGATGCCGGTCGCCCGACATCGGCCGAGAGTTCCCCTATCTCGACCAGCGCGCCCAGCATGCGGAACGGGCGCGAGATCTTTTCGTCGTTTCTGGAAGGCCGCGCCGATCCCGGCTGCGACAGCGAACATAGCGACACCCGTTGGGAACAGCATTTCTCGCGTGCGCCCGCGCGCTTGGCCGACGACGCACAGGATGTCTTGCCGTTGTTCGGCTATGTCGTGGACGAGTTGCGTGCCGCCGACATGCCCACAGAATTTGCGCTGATCCCGTTCGTCGAGAGTGGCTACCGCCCCGGCGCGCGCAACGGCAGCGGCCCGGCCGGACTCTGGCAATTCATCGCCACCACGGCCCGCAACCACCATGTTCCGGTCGGCGCGCAATACGACGGCCGCCTGTCGGCGGTGGATTCCACCACGGCAGCGGTGCGCTACCTCAAGACGCTGTACGGCATGTTCGGCGGCGACTGGCGCCTGGCACTGATGGCCTACAACGCCGGCGAGTACCGGGTGTTGCAGGCGATGCGCAGCGCCGGGATGAACGCCCAGAACGCGCGTCCATCTGAATTGCCGGGCATGTCCAAGGTCACCTACGAGTACGTCGAAAAACTGCACGCGCTGGCCTGCGTCCTCGATCATGCGCAGCAGCAGGGCAATCTGTTGACGTCCCTGGACCGCCAGGTTCCGGTCCTGACCGAACACGCGCTGCCTGCCGGCACCAGCCTCAACGCCTGGGCCGGGCAACGCGCGATCGAACCGCAGCTGCTGGCCCGCCTCAATCCCGCCGTGGCAAGCGCACGTGCCGCGCCCAAGGGTGTGCACGTGCTTGCGCCCATTGCACCGGCGCAGCCTGGGTCCGGCGGTGCAGTTGTCGCCACCGCGTCCCCGACGACCGATACGGACGCCGACACCAGCGCAACGGCAGCAACAGTGGCCAGTATCGCGACTGCCAAATCCTCCAATGTGCCTGCCAGGACCCACACCGTCCGCAATGGCGAATCGGCCTGGGCCATCGCACGCCGCTACGGCATCACTGTCGCCACTCTGCTCGCCAGCAATGGCCTGGACAAGCGCGCCGTCCTCAAGCCGGGCATGGTGCTGTCGTTCAACGATACGCCCTGACATGGCCCCTTCGTTACCGATGGGGACTTGAGTGCGGACGCTGGTCGCGAATGTCGGTAAAGCCCAGTTGCTCCACTGATACCGGCGGCGCATGCGCTCCATCAAGCATGCAATGACGCACTCGCACAACGACATCGGTTCACGTCTGACAGCGCGCACCGGGCGTGAAGACAGCGGCTCCCGCTTGAGCTTCTGAACTCTGCAGGATCTTCGCTGCAGTGCTGTTCCGGGATGCACTCGCGAACCCTCCACGTACTGATTCCCGACCATCCTGGTGACTCACACCCCTACCACGAGCTTGACCCTCCCCGCACGTCGCCGTTGACGCGGGAACGCCCAGCCCCATCCCCGGCGTAATCGCGAGCGCCCTCGCTCGAACAGCCACCCAGGCAATGCGTCGGCCCTGCCGTCGCGGCGGGGCAAGCCTCCGCTCAACGTGCCTGGGCGGGCACCCCCGAGCAACCCCTGCTGGTCTGCAGGTCGAGCGCGATGGCCGCGCCGGCAGAGTTACCGCGACAAGGCCGACGGCGATGCCCTCACCGCCCGCTGGAACACCGACAAGCGCTGCACATTGAGCCCTGGCCAAATTAGCCAGCCAGACAGCCAGACAGCCAGACAACGTTAGCGAACCGCGCCACCGGACCCGCGCACATCCACACCCCAAGCGGATGCGCTCTACCAAGCCTTGCGCATTCGTGGCGTCAGGCCTCTACGCGTGCGCGTTTCAGCCCACGCGCAGGCCTACTGCGCCGCGCAGATTCCAGACATGAAAGAGCCCGGTTACCCGGGCTCTTTCATGACACCACGCAACAGCACGCCGTTACAGCTGCGCTTCTTCGATCTGGATCTTGTACCGCTTGCGCATTTCCTTGACGTAAGCCTGCGCGGCGTTGTTTCCGTCGATCTGGCTCAGCTGCTCGCGCAGCATCGTCTGCTGCCCGGCCGGCATCTGCTTCAAGTCGCCCGGCGTGGCCTTGCTGATGACGAACACCGCAAAGCGCCCGCCATCCAGCTCCACTTTGCCGACCGCCGGCTTACCCTCGCTCGGGCGAGGAGCGCTGAAAATTGCGCGGTTTGCGGCCGGCGTCGGGATTGGTGCAGTGCGCGGCAGCCCCGGAATCGGCTGCAGTTGCAGCTTCTCGTTCTCCGCCAGCGCCTGCAGGGTTTCGCCCTTCTGCACGCGGGCCAGCAATGCGTCTGCAGCGGCGGCAGCGGCCTTTTCGGTGCGATCCGCATGCACGGCAGCAATCACCTTGTCGCGCACCTTGTCCAACGGCAACGCCTGTTCGGCGGTGTGGTTGGTCACGCGCAACACCACGCTGTGGTTGGGCGCAATGGTGATCGGATCGCTCACCGTTCCGTCCTGCACCAGCGTTTCGGAGAATGCCGAGCGCAGCACCACCGGATTGGCGGCAATGCCGCTGGCAGTGGTCCGCGAGAACGGGCCCAGGGTCTGCACCGGCAAACCGACCTGCTTTGCGGCCGGCTCCAAGGCGGTGGGGTTCTTGTAGATCTGATCCACCAGCTTGCCGCTGACATCGGCAAATGCCTTGTCGGCATCGGCCTTGAGCTGCTCGGCAGCAAGCTGGTCGCGGACCTGCTCAAACGACTTGCCCTGCCCGCCCTTGACCTCGCGCAGCTGGATCACGTGATAACCGAATTCGCTCTTGATCGGCCCGACCACCTCGCCCGCCTTCATCGAGAACAGCGCATCTTCGAATGGCTTGACCATCGTGCCCTTCTCGACCCAGCCCAGATCGCCGCCGGCATCCTTGGAGCCAGGATCCTGCGAATTGGCCTTGGCCAACGCGGCGAAGTCGGCGCCTGGCTGCTTGGCATCGGCGGTCAGCTTGGCAGCCTTCGCTTCTGCTGCCTTCTGCGCAGCAGCATCGCTGCCGCCAGTGATCAGGATGTGCGACGCCAGACGCTGATCCGGCTCGACAAAGCGCGCCTTCTCTTCTTCGTAGCGCTTGCGCAGCGTGGCGTCATCGGCTGCCGTGGCCGGCGGCATCGTGGCGGCGTTGAGCTCCACGTATTCGATGCTCACCGTCTCCGGCTGACGGAAATCCTGCATGTGCGCGTCATACCACTGCTTGATCTGCGCATCGCTGACCGGCGCAGTGTCGGCCGCCGGCGCCGGCAACATCGCCAGTTCCACGTCACGCGTTTCGCCCATCAGCTTGAGCAGACGCTCGAACTCGGTCTTGGTCGCAAAACCCGATTCGGCCACGGCCTGCGGAATCACCGACTGCTGCAGGCTGTCGCGCACCAATGCATCGAACTGCGCAG
This sequence comes from Xanthomonas cassavae CFBP 4642, assembly GCF_000454545.1. Classification (NCBI taxonomy): domain Bacteria; kingdom Pseudomonadati; phylum Pseudomonadota; class Gammaproteobacteria; order Lysobacterales; family Lysobacteraceae; genus Xanthomonas; species Xanthomonas cassavae. The sequence goes on along the minus strand of NZ_CM002139.1, from coordinate 1,721,188 downwards.
GCGTGCGCGGCGGCGTGCCTTGCGCCAGGGCGGCGCGGTACTGATCCGGGCTGAACTTGCCATCGACCTGGAACGCCTGGATGGTGGTGATGTAATCGCGCACCGTCGCATCGCCGATCACGATGCCGGCATCTTCCGCACCAAGCCGCACGACTTGCTCGTCTACCAGCTGGTCGAGCACCTGCAGCTTATTCTCGCGGGATTCGAAGGCGCGTGGGTCGAAGTTTTCACCCTGACGCTGACGTTCCTGCATCCGCGCCTGTTCGAAACGCGCGCGGAAATCCTGCGTGCTGATTTCATGGTGCTGCCACAGCAGCGAGACCGGCCACCACGTCGGCGCAGACTTCCACCAGGTCGGTGGCGCCTGCACCTTGGCGACGTTATTGGCGCCAATGCCGCCCAGGTAGCTGTTGTCGATGACGAACAGGAACGGAATCATCAGCAACCCCAGGATGGCGGTGGCGATCCAGCCTGACGTCTTGTCGCGAAGTTTCTGCAGCATTGGCAAATCACGGCCTGTGGGCGAGCCGCGCAGTGTAACCCGCCTGACGCCACGCACCCAGCCCGGCGCCCGTCCCTCCGGGATCGCAGTGCAAAAACAGCCGATCCGGAGCGATACAGGCGCATTCGGTGTATCGAGACGGGCGCGCGCCGCGTCGTTGAACGACGCCACCGCCGATTTCCACGCGCAGCGCACCAACCCATCCGGCCAGGAGCACTGCCCGCAAGCCAAAAAAAGCCCCCGGCGCAAGGCCAGGGGCGTTGGTGTAACTGGCGGAGCGGACGGGACTCGAACCCGCGACCTCCGGCGTGACAGGCCAGCATTCTAACCAGCTGAACTACCGCTCCGCTTTAAACTTGGACATCTCACCCACGACACTCGCAACACTCCAGTGTCGTGGAGAAAACGAAGCCCCCAATCGCTCAGGAGCTTTGGTGTAACTGGCGGAGCGGACGGGACTCGAACCCGCGACCTCCGGCGTGACAGGCCAGCATTCTAACCAGCTGAACTACCGCTCCGCGCTTGAAACATTTGCCTGGTGCTTAGTGGTGGGTGCTGAGGGTTTCGAACCCCCGACCCTCTCCGTGTAAGGGAGACGCTCTACCGCTGAGCTAAGCACCCTAGCGAGTCGATTAGTTTACTGCATCCTTCAGGGCTTTACCAGCCTTGAATGCAGGATTCTTCGAAGCGGCGATCTTGATGCTGTCGCCCGTCTTCGGATTGCGGCCGGTACGCTCAGCGCGCTCGCGGACCTGGAAGGTGCCGAAGCCAACGAGGGTGACAGCGTCGCCCTTCTTCAGCGCCTTGGTGATTTCGCTCACAACCGCGTCGACAGCACGGCCAGCTTCAGCCTTGGAGATGTCAGCGGCAGCGGCAACGCCATCGATCAATTCGGTTTTATTCATTCTTGAAACTCCCTTTGCGGCAGATGCCGCGGAATCGACAATCGGCGCTCTTGCCGTTAGCGAAGAACCCGACACAAGTGGTATCGCGTGACGCATCACATTTTGCCGCGCCCACGAGTCGTGCATTTATACCAGCGCCCCCAACAGCACGCAAGCCAAAACCCAATAACGACGCGGGTTTTGGCTTGTTTCGGGACGTCTTAGACAGCGCACGTTAGTGCTTGACGCGGGTTCCCGGAGTGGTGCGCGACTTGCCGCGGACGGCCACGCGCGAAGCGGTCTTGCGCGCCTTTTCCTTGCCAGCCTTCTTCGGCGCCAACGGACGTTCCAGCGCCAGATCCAGCACTTCGTCGATCCACTTCACCGGCACGATCTTCAGATCGCGGGTGACGTTGGCCGGGATGTCAGCCAGGTCCTTGCGGTTCTCGTCCGGGATCAGCACCGTGCGGATACCGCCGCGCAATGCCGCCAGCAACTTTTCCTTCAAGCCGCCGATCGCCGAGACGCGCCCACGCAAGGTGATCTCGCCGGTCATCGCCACGTCGGCGCGGATCGGCACGCGGGTCAGGATCGACACCAGCGAGGTCACCATCGCAATGCCCGCACTCGGGCCGTCCTTGGGGGTGGCGCCGTCGGGCACGTGCACGTGCACGTCCTGCTTCTGCAGGAAATCCACATCGATGCCCAACCGCTCGGCGCGCGAGCGCACCACCGACAGGGCTGCCGACGCGGATTCCTTCATGACGTTACCGAGCTGGCCGGTGAGGATCAGGTTGCCCTTGCCCGGCACCAGCGTGGACTCGACCTGCAACAGCTCGCCACCCACTTCGGTCCACGCCAGACCGGTCACCAGGCCAATCTCGTTTTCTTCTTCGGCACGGCCGAAGTCGAAGCGACGCACGCCCAGGTACTTGTCGAGATTCTTCGAGCCCACCGTCACCAGCGCCTTCGGCTTGCCCTTCTTGGCGACCGCTTTCTTGGCCACCGGCTGCGGGCCGGCAAGCGCGATTTCCTTCACCACCTTGCGGCAGATCTTGGCGATCTCGCGCTCGAGATTACGCACGCCCGATTCGCGCGTGTAGTAGCGCACGACGTCCTGGATGGCGTCGCCACCGATCTCGATCTCTTCCGGCTTCAGGCCGTTGGCCTTGATCTGCTTGGGCACCAGGTAACGCATGGCGATATTGAGCTTTTCGTCCTCGGTGTAGCCGGGAATGCGGATGACCTCCATGCGGTCCAGCAGCGGGCCGGGGATATTGAGCGAGTTGGAGGTGGCGACGAACATCACCTCCGACAGGTCCAGGTCCACTTCCAGGTAATGGTCGTTGAAGGAGTTGTTCTGCTCGGGGTCGAGCACCTCCAGCAGCGCCGAGGATGGGTCGCCACGGAAGTCCATCGACATCTTGTCGATCTCGTCCAACAGGAACAGCGGGTTCTTGCTGCCGACCTTGTTGAGGTTCTGCACCAGGCGGCCGGGCATCGAACCGACATAGGTCCGGCGATGGCCACGAATCTCGGCCTCGTCGCGGATGCCGCCCAGGCTCATGCGCACGAACTTGCGATTGGTCGCCTTGGCGATCGACTGCCCGAGCGAGGTCTTGCCCACGCCCGGCGGACCGACCAGGCACAGGATCGGCCCCTTCATCTGCTTCACGCGCGACTGTACTGCCAGGTATTCGAGGATGCGTTCCTTGACCTTGTCCAGGCCATAGTGATCGGCATCCAGGGTGTCTTCGGCCACCTTCAGATCCTTGCGGACCTTGGTGCGCTTCTTCCACGGCACGCCCAGCAACCAGTCCAGATAGTTGCGCACCACCGCCGCTTCGGCGGACATCGGCGACATCTGCTTGAGCTTGTTGAGTTCGGCCTTGGCCTTGGTTTCCACCGGCTTGGGCATGCCCGACTCGGCGATCTTGCGGGCCAGTTCTTCCAGCTCGCCCGGCGCATCGTCCAGGTCGCCCAGTTCCTTCTGGATCGCCTTCATCTGCTCGTTGAGATAGTACTCGCGCTGGCTTTTTTCCATCTGCGACTTCACGCGGCCGCGGATGCGCTTTTCCAGCTGCTGCACGTCGATTTCGCCGTCCACCAGACCGACCAGCAGCTCCAGCCGCTCGCCGATGTCGGTGATCTCCAGCAGGCGCTGCTTGTCGGCCAGGCGCACACCGATATGCGCGGCAATGGTGTCGGCCAGGCGGCCCGGCTCGTCGATGCCGGCCAGGGTCTGCAACAGCTCCGGCGGCAGCTTGCGGTTGGTCTTGACATACTGTTCGAACAGCGACATCAGCGAACGGGCGATCGCTTCCACTTCGCGCGGCTCGCGCGCATCGCTGGCTTCCACTTCGATGCCCTGGCCTTGCAACGCGCCGTCCAGCTCGACCACCTTGTCTACAGTGACGCGAGAGAGCCCTTCGACCAGCACCTTGATGGTGCCATCGGGGAGCTTCAGCAATTGCAGCACCTGCGCCAGGGTGCCAACGGTATACAGATCGGCCGCCGCAGGGTCGTCGGTCTCAGCCGATTTCTGCGCCACCAGCAGGATGCGCTTATCCGCCTCCATGGCCTTTTCCAGCGCGCGCATCGACTTGTCACGGCCGACGAACAGCGGGATCACCATGTGCGGAAACACCACCACGTCGCGCAGCGGCAACACTGGCAGATCGAGAACTTCTGGTTGGGACTGGGCCATGGGGCGCTCCGCAGGAATGGGAATTTAGGGCGTAAAAAAAGCCGATGGCCCCCGTTATGGGGCCATCGGCTGGACGTTGCAAGTAGCGCCCGGAAACCCTTTAGCCGCCAGCGAGGACATCGCCTGGCTGGCCGGCTGGCAAGGCTCAGTCCCCGGACGCAACCTTGGCCGGTGCCGGTTGCGCCTGGTAGATCAGATACGGCTCGGACTTGTGCTCGATCACCGACTCATCGACCACCACCTTGCTGACATTTTCCTGGGACGGCAGCTCGTACATGGTATCCAGCAGCACCGATTCGACGATGGTGCGCAGGCCACGGGCGCCGGTCTTGCGCTTGAGCGCCTTCTTGGCGATCGCCGACAACGCGTCGGGGCGGAACTCCAGCTCCACACCTTCCATATCGAACAGCTTCTTGAACTGCTTGGTGATGGCGTTCTTGGGCTCGGTCAGGATCTTGATCAGCGCCGGCTCGTCCAGTTCCTCGAGCGTGGCGACCACCGGCAGGCGGCCCACGAACTCAGGGATAAGACCGAACTTGATCAAATCTTCCGGCTCGACCTCGGCCAGGATCTTGCCCACTTCCTGCTTGCGCTCGCTGCTCTTGACCTTGGCACCGAAGCCAATCCCGCCGGCATCGTTGGAGCGCTGCTGAATCACCTTGTCCAGCCCGGCAAACGCACCGCCGCAGATGAACAGGATGTTCTTGGTGTCCACCTGCAGGAATTCCTGCTGCGGGTGCTTGCGGCCACCCTGCGGCGGCACCGAGGCAACCGTGCCTTCGATCAGCTTGAGCAGCGCCTGCTGCACGCCTTCGCCGGACACGTCGCGGGTGATCGACGGGTTCTCGCTCTTGCGCGAGATCTTGTCGATTTCGTCGATGTAGACGATGCCCTGCTGCGCCTTTTCGACGTCGTAATCGCACTTCTGCAGCAGCTTCTGGATGATGTTTTCCACGTCCTCGCCGACATAGCCGGCTTCGGTCAGCGTGGTGGCATCGGCGATCGTGAACGGCACATTGAGCAGGCGCGCCAGCGTTTCGGCCAGCAGCGTCTTGCCCGAACCGGTCGGACCGACCAACAGGATGTTGGACTTCGCTAGCTCGACGTCATCGTTCTTGCTGCGGCTCTCGATACGCTTGTAGTGGTTGTACACCGCCACGGCGAGCGTGCGCTTGGCGCGCAACTGCCCGATCACGTATTGATCCAGCACCTCGAGAATTTCGCGCGGCTTGGGCAGGCTGGAGCGTGCCGACTGCGCTTTCTCTTCGAGTTCCTCGCGAATGATGTCGTTGCACAGCTCAACGCACTCATCGCAGATGAACACGCTGGGACCGGCAATCAGCTTGCGGACCTCATGCTGACTCTTACCGCAGAACGAGCAGTAGAGAATCTTGTTGCTGTCGCCGGAACGACCTTGGCGGTCTTCGCTCATGCTTCTGTTACCCAGTTACGCCACCCGATGCACGGGGGTTCGATTTCGAGAATAGCACAGGGCCGGGAGGACGTTCGCCCTGCCCGACCCTGCCGGTTTTTCCTGCAATTTCAGCGACCTGACGATCAAGACGGCTGGATCGACTCTTCCGGACGGCGTTCCAGCACCTGGTCGACCAGGCCATAGGCCTGGGCATCGACCGCACTCTTGAAGTTGTCGCGCTCGGTGTCGCGCGCGATGGTCTCCAGCGACTGGCCGGTGTGCTTGGCCAGGATCTCGTTCAAGCGCGAACGCAGGGTCAGGATCTCGCGCGCGTGGATGTCGATATCGGTCGCCTGGCCCTGGAAACCACCCAGCGGCTGATGGATCATCACGCGCGAGTTCGGCAGCGCGTAGCGCTTGCCAGCTGCACCCGATGCCAGCAACAGCGCACCCATCGAGGCGGCCTGGCCGACGCAGATGGTGCTGACGTCCGGCTTGATGTACTGCATGGTGTCGTAGATCGCCATGCCGGCAGTGACCACGCCGCCGGGCGAATTGATGTAGATACTGATGTCCTTTTCCGGATTGTCCGCTTCCAGGAACAGCAGCTGGGCCACGATCACGTTGGCCATATGGTCGTCGATCGGACCGACCAGGAAGATCAGACGCTCCTTCAGCAGACGCGAGTAGATGTCATACGCACGCTCGCCGCGGCTGGTCTGTTCGACCACCATGGGCACCAGGTTCAGGGCTTTGGTCACAATGCTCATCGGTCTTCCTGTTGTGGCAGCGGCCTGTGCCGATGCCCGTGTTCGACATCCGCGCCCCTGACGCTGGGCGCGGTTCTTCTCTTAACTGCCGGATCAGACGCGGATGGCGTCCTGGAACGACAGCGGCTGCTCGGTGTGCTGGGCGCGCTCGGCGATCCAGTCGATCACCTGCTCTTCCATGACACGGCTCTGCAGCCCACCCATCAGTTGGGGGTCGTTGCGGTACATCTCAATGACCTGTTCCGGCTCTTCGTAGGTCGAGGCGATCAGACGCAGCGTTTCGCTGACGCGCTTGGATTCCAGGCGCAGCTCGTTGCGACGGGCCACTTCGCCCACCAGCAGACCGACCAGCACGCGCTTGGCAGCGGCATCCATGAAGCCCTGGTGGGCGTCGTCCGGCACCTGGCCCGGATCGCGGCCGCTACGGCGCATCTGCTCGACCTGCTGGGCCAGCATCGAACGCGCTTCGTTCTCGACCAGACGCGGCGGCATTTCGACCTGCGCGTAGGCGGCGATCAGCTGCTCGCCCACTTCGCGACGCAGGCGATTCATCAGCGCGCCCTTGAGCTCGCGCTCCAGGTTGGTGCGGATGTCGGCGCGGAACTGCTCGGCATCGCCACTCTTCACGCCGAAGCTCTTGATGAACTCCTTGTCCACCGCCGGCAACACCGGCTCGGAGACCTCGACCGCCTTGACGTGCACCTGCACGGTCTTGCCGGCCAGTTGCGGCACCCGCCACTCGGCCGGGAAATCCACGCTCAGGGTCTTTTCTTCGCCCTTGATCAGGCCTTCCAGGCCCTTTTCGATCTGATCGAACATCACGCCCGAGCCCAGCACGCTGCTGCCGGTCTCCACGCCCTCGGCGGGCAGGCGCTCGTCGCCGGCCTGGGACCAGGTCTCCAGCGCCACCAGGTCGCCGACCTGCGCGCCACGCTCGATCGGATTCCAGGTGCGGCGCTGCAGGCGCAGGTTTTCGATCATCTGGTCGATGTCGGCGTCGGTCACTTCGGCGGTGTGGCGCACCACCGACAACGTGGTCACGTCGATATCGCCGAAATCCGGCACTACTTCGAAGGTGGCAACGAAATCGAAGTCGCTTTCGCCCTGGTCGATGCGCGGATTGCCGGCCAGACGCAGCGAATGCTCGCGCACCGCCGAATCAAAAGTCTCACGCAGCAGACCTTCCATCGCCTCGGCACGCACCTGCTGGCCGAAACGCTGCTCGATCACCTTGGGCGGCACCTTGCCCGGACGGAAGCCCTTGATGCGCGTGGTCCGCGCAAGCTCGCGCAGGCGGCCACCGACGTGCGTCTCCAGGCGCTCCTGCGGCAGGGTGAAGGTCAGGCGGCGTTCCAGATTGCCGGTGGATTCGATCGAAGCTTGCATGTTGACTCCTGCCACCGACAGCGCACGGCGTCGGCACGAGATGGAAGATGCGGGTTGACGGATGGCGAGAAAACCGCCGAGCCTTGTAGTTTCGCCGATAACGGCGGCCGCTGCCAGCGGGACAGGCGCCCGGCGCGCGAAAGCGAGGGTATGGCGGCATAGCAGCGGCCGGAGTGCTCACAGCCGCACTGCATTGGTGCGAAAGGGGGGACTCGAACCCCCACGCCCTGCGGCGTCAGAACCTAAATCTGGTGCGTCTACCAATTCCGCCACTTTCGCAATGCCGCACGTACCCCCGCCATTGTTGCAGGGATGCAGCTAAAGAAAAAGCGCTGCGGCTGTTTGCGGCGAGGCGACACAGAGGCGACACAACTGATCACCACGGGTGGCCCGGACTTTCGGAATAGCTAAACGGCTGGCGAACAACGCCGTGCGATATCTAAGCATGAACCATTCACCAGCCCGTGGTCAGGCACTGTAGCTGCCGTAGCGTGCGGTTATGCACAGTGGCGCCGCTATTTGAGAAAATTCCGTTAAATCGACTCACGAGGGCTCCCCGGCGTCATGAGAGACCGATACCGTCAGACCGTAGCCCTGTGGCGCGAGACTGCATCGAAGAAATCGACCTCGACGGGCGGATCACCGCGATCAACGTCAACGGACTGGCCGCCCTGGGCGCCGGCCATCCGATCAGTTGATTTCCCGACCCTGGCGGGAGTTCTGGCCGCCGGAGGCCGCTGCACGGGTCGATACCGCACTGGCCGCGTCGGTCGAGGGTGCGGTGCACGAGTTCGAGGCCAGCTGCGTCAACTTCGTCGGCGTGCGGCAGACCTGGCAGGTGGTGACCAGCCCGCTATTCGATGACACCGGCAAGGTCGAGGCGGTGCTGGCGGTCAGCAAGACTATCTCCGACCGCCGGGCGCTGGAAAGCGCGTTCCACACCCTGGACCGCACATTGAAGGCAGAGCGCGAGTTCTCGATGGGCGCACTGATGCCGGCACGCGCGCGCGAGCGTTCGCTTTCGACCGAGCTGCACACCTTGCGCGATCTGCACGACCGCATCGAAGACGACCTGGACATCGCCCGCGCCGCGCGGGGCGCTGCGGACATCGAACCTTCACGACCAACGCGTGGCAGTGATTCGTCGCCGACTGTGGTCGCGAGCAGAACAATGGGTATGGCCGTCGAGAAACAATCGTGTCCTGCTATCGGCCGCCATCATCGTCCAGCGCCTTGCCAATCCCCTACACCCCGGTAACGGGGCGACATCGCTGAGGAAATGCACCATGGTTCAGACACACCCTCGCAAGTCGTCCGGCCTGTTCACCGCCATTGCAACCGCCCTGACGCTGTTACCCGTGATGGCGATGGCATCGCCTGCACGAGGCACTTTGCTCAGCAGCAATGTTTTCACCAGCTATACGCGCAGCGCGCTTGCCGCGTTGCCGTCCGACGAGAAGGCCGGCGAGCAACCCAAGTGCGATGTCCGCGTTGCCGAATTCACCTGTGCAACGGTTGGCGTGCACGGAGGGCCGGCCACCGCGTCGGCCGCGCTGCTGGTGCCGGGTGGCGCAGCCTGCAACGGACCCGACCCACTACGTACTGCAGAACAGGCGAAGGAAATTCGCGATGCGAGGGCGATGACCCGTTGGTCACTCGACTCGCCGGCCAGGGTTATGTGGTGGTGAGCACCGATTACCTGGGACTGGGCAAATCCAACTACGCCTTCCATCCGTACCTGCATTCCGCCGGCGAAGCCAGTGCAAGTATCGACGCGATGCGCGCCGTACGGCAGGTGCTGACACGCTTGAACACGCCGCTGTCTGGCAAGGTCATGCTGGCGGAGTATTCGCAGGGAGGACACGCCGCGATAGCGACCCAGCGCGAAATCGAGGCGCACTTCTCCAAGGAGTTCGACCTGGTCGCCAGCGCCAATGACGCCACGGTGCCGTTGAAGAACGCCACCACTGCCATTGCTGCATTCAAGCAACGCGGCAGCACGCAGGTGTCGATGGTGGAGATGTGCAGCGCAATCGCGCAGACAACAGTGCGCTCGAACACGTGTTGACCAAGGAGAGCTGCATCATCGCGGTGCGCCAGCGGCTGCTGGACAAGCGGCGCTAGCCGCCGCGCGCCTGGCGCGCGGCGGCACGGACGCAGGACGAGACCATCGCGAACGGCGTGCAGCACACTGCAGACGTTCGTCGGTCGATCCGCAACACCTAGGCGGCTACTGCCTGGGACCTATCGACAGCGCGCGACAACGTGGCGCATTCATGCGATTGATGCAGCGATAAGGGCGTGCGCGGCCATGCCGACACCGCGGTTGTAGCGCTGCTTGCACCAGCGCTTGCCACAAAGAAAAACAGCCACTCAACTTGCGCTGAGTGGCTGCCTGTCTGGTGGGCCGTCAAGGATTCGAACCTTGGACCTATTGATTAAGAGTCAACTGCTCTACCAACTGAGCTAACGGCCCTGAAACTGGTCATAGATTGTATGCGCGTTTTTGCGTCGTTGCAACACCCCGCGATGCATCGGGTCCAACTTTTCCTGCAATCAGTGGGGTGGCTGAGGGGACTCGAACCCCCGACATCTGGAATCACAATCCAGTACTCTAACCAGCTGAGCTACAGCCACCACTGAAACCTACTTCCAACCGCACCGCCGATGGCGCGCCCGACAGGACTCGAACCTGTAACCGCCGGCTTAGAAGGCCGGTGCTCTATCCGGTTGAGCTACGGGCGCCCGGACCGAACTTTGCATTTCCACGCCGTCAAGAGTTCGGAATGGTCGGGGTAGAGGGATTCGAACCCCCGACATCCTGCTCCCAAAGCAGGCGCGCTACCAGACTGCGCTATACCCCGGCGGGACCTCTCCGTCCCGAAGGCTGGAAAGGTCGGCTATTTTGGGAATGATTGGGCTTGCTGTCAATCACTCTGTGTAAATCGGACGATCCGGTATCCTCGCGGCATCGCTCGCCAAGTCGGCAGGCATCTACATTTCATGGAGAACACGCATGCGTAGCGGCAATCCCGCCCTTCGGGAATCCACCTTTCTCGACCTCGGCTCCGGCTCGGTGGTCACTCGCGACGGCCAGGCGATGACCCTCAACGGCACCGTCAACAAGACCGGCCTGCTGTTGCTGATGGCGGTGGTCACCGCCGCCTTCGCCTGGTCGCAGTCGATCGGGGCCGATGGCGCTCCGTTGCCTGCCGCGCGGCTGTACATGATCGCCGGCGCGATCGGCGGGCTGGTGTTCGCGCTGGCGACCAGCTTCAAGCCGACCTGGGCGCCGGTCACCGCGCCGTTGTACGCACTGATGGAAGGCTTCTTCCTGGGCGCGATCTCGGCAGTCTACGAGGCGCGTTTCAACGGCATCGTGTTCCAGGCGGTCCTGCTGACCTTCGGCACCATGTTCGCGCTGCTGTTTGCCTATCGCAGCGGCATGATCAAGGCCACCGAGAACTTCAAGCTGGGCGTGGTGGCAGCCACCGGCGGCATCGCGCTGGTGTACCTGGCCACCATCGTGCTGGGCCTGTTCGGCGTGCGCATCCCCTTCATCCACGACTCGGGCCTGATCGGCATCGGCTTCAGCCTGTTCGTGGTGGTGGTGGCAGCGCTGAACCTGGTGCTGGACTTCGACTTCATCGAAAGCGGCGTTGAGCAGGGCGCGCCCAAGCACATGGAGTGGTACGGGGCATTCGGCCTGATGGTGACGCTGGTGTGGCTGTACATCGAGTTCCTGCGGCTGCTGTCGAAGCTGCAGTCGCGGAATTGAGCGGGGAATCGGGAATCGGGATTGGGGAATCGTGAGAGCGGATTCCTGCAACCGGTGAGCAAATGCCGGCTTCTCAGCAACTTCCGAGCAAAACAAAAGGCGCCTAGGCGCCTTTTGTTTTGTGCGCTCTTCCGGCGCGCTCAGAGGCGGCTGGCGATGGCCTTGGCGAAGCCCATGGTGTTGCCGGTGCCGCCCAGGTCGGGGGTCAGCGAATCCTTGGCTTCCAGGGTGGCCACGATGGCCTCGCGCAGGCGTTCGGCGTTCTGCGGCTGGTCGATATGGTCCAGCATCTGCGCGGCGCCCAGCAGCAGCGCGCACGGGTTGGCCTTGCCCTGCCCTGCGATGTCCGGCGCCGAACCGTGCACGGCCTCGAAGATGGCCGCGTCCAGACCGATGTTGGCACCCGGGGCCAGGCCCAGGCCGCCGACCAGACCGGCGCACAGGTCGGAGATGATGTCGCCGAACAGGTTGGTGGTCACGATGATGTCGAACTGCTCCGGACGCATCACCAGCTGCATGCAGGTGTTGTCGACGATCATTTCCTGGAATTCGATTTCCGGGTATTGCGCGGCGACATCACGGGCGACCTTCAGGAACAGGCCCGAGGTCGACTTGATGATGTTGGCCTTGTGCACCGCGGTGACCTTCTTGCGGCCGGTGGCGCGCGCCAGGTCGAAGGCGTAGCGCACGATGCGCTCGGAGCCCTTGCGGGTGATACGGGTACCGGAGAACGCGGTCTCGCCGTCTTCGGACACGGTCTGGCCTTCGCTCAGGTACGCGCCTTCGGTGTTCTCGCGGACGGTGATCAGGTCCACGCCGTCGGCGAAGCGCGACTTGGTGTTCGGGAACGACTTGGCCGGACGCACATTGGCGTACAGGTCGAACTTGCGACGCATGGCAACGTTGATCGAACTGAAACCCTCGCCGACCGGGGTGGTCAGCGGGCTCTTCAGAGCGACCTTGTTCTTGGTGATCGAAGCCAGGGTGGACTCGGGCAGCAGATCGCCGTGCTTTTCCAGCGCGACCAGGCCGGCGTCGGCGTATTCGTAGGTCAGGCCAGCCTGCAGCGCGTCGAGCACGAACAGCGTGGCATCCATGATCTCCGGGCCAATACCGTCGCCGCGGATGACCGTGATTGTCTGCGTCATAACGTTGGGTTTCCGAACTTGAAGGGGGGAGCGCCAGCCGGAAGTCCGGCTCACCAGCGCAAGGAGGTTTCACAGGCAATTATGCCCGATGCCGGTGAAGGCGCCCAAACCGACCTTGGTCTAAGCCATGGACGGCATGCAGGCAATCCGACGCGTACCGACCACCCAAACGCAACGCGCCGCCTCAACGGCGTCGCGCAGACGGCCCTTCACCAATCCCGAATTCCCAATCCCGAACGTCAACCAGCCGCTCACCAGCAGCCCATCAACCATGCGCGTGCTGCTCCGGTGCCGGGGCGCCGCCTTCGAGCTGGTCCAGGAAATTCACCGCGCGGCGCAGGTGCGGGATCACGATCGAGCCGCCAACCACCAGGCCAACCGAGAAGGTCTCGAAGAACTCCTCACGGGTCACACCCGCCTCCTTGCACTGGGCGACGTGGTAGCTGATGCAGTCATCGCAGCGCAGCACCATCGAAGCGACCAGGCCGAGCAGCTCCTTGGTCTTCACGTCCAGCGCGCCGGTTTGATAGGTCTGGGTGTCGAGCGCGAAGAAGCGACGCACGACCTGGTTGGGCTCGGCCAGGATGCGCTGGTTCATGCGCTGGCGGAATTGCGTGAACTCGCGCAGGCGGTCGGCGCTGCCGTCGTCGGACCCACTCATGCCTGACCGCCCGTACCGGTGAACAGCGGTTCCAGCTTGCCGGCGCGATGCATGGCCATCATGTCGTCGTAGCCACCCACATGGACGTCGCCGACGAAGATCTGCGGCACGCTGGTGCGCCGCGCCAGCGCGACCATCTTCTCCCGCTCGGCCGGGTCCAGGTCGATCCGCACCTCGGTCCAGGTCTGACCCTTGCTCTTGAGGAAGTTCTTGGCGGCCACGCAATACGGGCAGATGGCGGTGGAATACAAGGTGATCTGCGGGCCGGCGGCCGCGTCGTGCCCGGTGTGTTCTTGGCTCACGGGAAACTCCGTGGTTGGTCTGAGGTCTGACACATGGTAACGGGCGACTGGAATTTCCACCTCGCCACCGCAACACTGTGGATTAATTGCCGATTCACGCCGCCGCACCGTGCTGCCCGCATGCTCAGCGCACTACCTGGGAGTTCCACTTGCGCCTGCTTCCGCTCGCTACCGCCTTGACCCTGGCCGTCGCCGTGGGCGTGGCACCTGCGCAGGAAAACCGCCTGCCCGATATCGGTTCGTCGGCCGGCGAGCTGCTGACGCCGGCGCGCCAGGCCGAGTACGGCAAGATGATGCTGGCCGAGCTGCGCAACTACGACTACGTGCTGGACGACCCGTTGGTCGGCGACTGGCTGCAGACCATGGGTACCCGCCTGGGCGCCAACAGCGATCAACCGCAGCAGCCGTTTACCTTTTTCATGCTGCGCGACCGCCAGATCAATGCGTTCGCCACGCTGGGCGGCTACATCGCGGTCAACGCCGGACTGGTGCTGACCGCCGAGCGCGAGGACGAAGTGGCCGCGGTGCTGTCGCACGAAATCGCCCATGTCACCCAGCAACACGTGCTGCGCGGAGTGGAACGCGCGCAGCGCGATCAGGTCCCGATCCTGCTCGGCATGCTGGCCGCGGTGGTGGCGGCGCAGCAGGCCGGTGGCAACTCCAAGGGCGATGCCACCATGGCCACGATCACCAGCGCCATGGGGCTGATGCAGCAGCGCCAGATCGACTACACCCGCTCCAACGAATCGGAGGCCGACCGGCTGGGCATCCGCACGCTGGTGCGCAGCGGCTACGACGTGGACGCGATGGCCGGCTTCTTCGAACGCATGTCGGTGGCGATGCGCGCCAATGAGGGCGGCTACAGCGCACCGGATTTCCTGCAGACCCACCCGGTCACCACCACCCGCATCAGCGAAGCCAAGGCGCGCGCCGAGCAGATGAAGAAGAACACCGTGGTGCTCACCACCTCGGTGCCGGGCGGCACGCGCCAGGAGCGCGTGGACCCGGCCGACCCGTCGCTGTCGGAGCCGTTGAGCCGTAACGGAAACGCGCTGCTGCCCTATGCGCTGCGGTTGCCGGTGGATGCGCTCAGCCGCGGCGGCGACCAGCAGGGCTTCGATTGGGCCAAGGAGCGCCTGCGCGTGCTCAGCGCCAGCACGCCGGATGCGGCCATCCGCGAATACGAGAACCTGCGCCGCAGCGCCAAGCAGGGCCTGAGCGATGCGCAGCGCTACGGGCTGGCGCTGGCCCGGCTGCGCAACAGCGGCGGCCGGCCCAGCGAACCGGTGTCCGAACTAGCCAGCCTGCTGGAGGCGCACCCGGACAATCTATGGCTGGCGCTGGGCCTGAGCGAGGCGCAGGCACGCGTCGGCCAGCGCGAGGCGGCCAACGCGCGTTTCGATGCCTTGCTCAAGCAGTTGCCGAACAATCGCGCGGTAGCGCTGACCTATGCCGGTGCGCTCAACGAGCAGGCCAACAAGCAATCCGGCCAGCGTGCACGCCAGGTGCTGGAGCCGCTGCTGCATCGCAGTGGCGAGGACCCGTTGCTGCAGCAGACCTATGCCCGCGCCTGCGAGCTGGCCGGGGACCATCTGCGCGCCAGCGAGGCCTATGCCGAGTCCGCGTATCTGAACGGGCGCCCGGAGCAGGCCCTGCTGCAGCTGGAGGCGCTGAAGAAAAAGGATCTGGACTATGTGACACGGGCACGAGTGGATGCGCGCATCGCCACGATCATGCCCACAGTGCTGGAGCTGCGCCGGCAGGGGATTCGCGACCCGGACCTGTCGACGCAGTGACGCTTGAGTGGGAATCGGAATCGGGAATCGGGAATCGGCTAAGGATGGTCTGATCAACGCAGCCGGAAAACGAAACACGCCACATCCGCCGCGCTGAGGGCGCTCAAACCCCCGGTTTTTTGCCGTTTTCGGCACGTTTT
>NZ_CM002139.1:1697352-1705695 GCF_000454545.1 Xanthomonas cassavae CFBP 4642 | reverse complement strand
GTACTCCGCGTCGCCGAAGGTCAGTTGCATCGTCATCGTCCTGGTGCCTCTGTGCGATTGTCGCAGGATCAGGGGGAGTTGTTCAGAGTTTCCCTAAAGCATGCGAGGTCCAGCCCGGCCTTGTCACCTTGATCGGTTCAGTTCGCTTTGCAGAACTGCTGGCCGATAGAGGCCTGCGCCGGCCATGTCACATGAGAGTCACAAAACCGTAGTCTACTGGCGATCATCAAAACCAGACGGTAAGCCCCGCGTGCAGAAACGCATTCTGATCGTCGATGACGAACCCGCGATTCGCGACATGGTGGCGTTCGCGCTGCGCAAAGGCGAGTTCGAACCCATCCATGCAGGCGACGCGCGCGAAGCGCAGACCGCCATCGCCGACCGGGTGCCGGATCTGATCCTGCTGGACTGGATGCTGCCCGGCACCAGCGGGCTGGATCTGGCGCGGCGCTGGCGCAAGGAGCAGTTGACACGCGAGATTCCGATCATCATGTTGACCGCGCGCGGCGAAGAGAACGACCGTGTGGGCGGTCTGGAAGCCGGGGTCGACGATTACGTGGTCAAACCGTTCTCGGCACGCGAGCTGCTGGCACGCATCCGTGCGGTGATGCGGCGCACCCGCGAGGACGACGAAGACGGCAGCGTGGCGGTGGGCCGCCTGCGGATCGATGGCGCCGCGCACCGCGTGTTCGCCGGCGATGCGCCAGTGCCGATCGGCCCGACCGAATACCGCCTGCTGCATTTCTTCATGACCCACCCCGAGCGCGTGTATACGCGTACCCAGCTGCTGGACCATGTCTGGGGCGGCAGCGTGTACGTGGAAGAGCGCACCATCGACGTGCACATCCGTCGCCTGCGCAAGACGCTGGAACCGTTTGGCCTGGAAAACATGGTGCAGACCGTGCGTGGCTCGGGCTATCGTTTTTCGTCGGCAACCTGATCGTTGCCGCACAGCCGCCAGGCCGCCGCACGGGCCGGGCAGCTGCCTACCTGACGCTTCGTGGTAACGCCTTCCATGCCTCAACATATCCGTTCCGCCTGGCTCAAGACGCTCGGCACCCTTGCGCTGTTGCTGGGCGCTGCCGTCGTGGTGGGCGTGTTGATCGAGCATGTGTGGATGGCACTGACGCTCACCGCGCTGGGCGTCCTGAGCTGGCATTACTGGCGGTTGCGCCAGGTGCTGCGCCGGCTCACCGCGCGCCAGCGCGCCGAGCCGGCGGCCGGCGTCGGCGCCTGGAACGAACTGGACCGCCTGCTGTACCGCAGCCAGGCGGAAATGCGCGGGCGCAAGCGACGCCTGATCGACATGCTGCGCACCTATCGCGCCGCCGCGCAGGCGCTGCCGGATGCGGTAGTGGTGGTGGACCGCAACAGCCAGCGCGTGCAGTGGTTCAACAAGGCCGCCGGCGGCCTGCTGGGCCTGCACCATCCCGGCGACATGGGCGTGTCGGTGGTGGAACGCCTGCAACCGTTGCCGTTGGCGCATTGGCTGGCGGCCGGGCGCAATGCCGAACCGATGCTGGATGCCGCCTCGCCGGTAGACCCGGATCTACGCCTGAATCTGCGTTTGATCCCGTACTCCGACGACTACTGGCTGCTGGTGGCGCGCGATGTCAGCAAGTTGCTGCGACTGGAACAGGTGCGCCGCGACTTCGTGGCCAATGTCTCGCACGAGCTGCGCACCCCGTTGACGGTGGTGCATGGCTACCTGGACATGCTCGACCCGGAAGACTTCCCGGACTCGGGCCCGATGCTGGCGGAGATGCGCAAGCAGTCGCAGCGCATGGCGCAGCTGGTGGAAGACCTGCTGACCCTGTCGCGGCTGGAATCGCAGGAAGAACTCGGCGAAGAACACGTGGCGATGGCGCCGATGCTGTCCACCCTGCGCCGCGAGGCCGAGGCGCACAGCCAGGGCCGGCACACGGTGGAAGTGATCGACGAGGCCGGCGTGGATCTGCTCGGCTCCAACAAGGAACTGCACAGCGCGTTCTCGAACCTGGTGACCAACGCGGTGCGCTACACGCCCGGCGGCGGCACGGTCACGATCCGCTTCCTGCGCGAAGGCGACGGTGCGGCGCTGGCGGTGCGCGACACCGGCTACGGCATCCCCGCCTCGCATCTGCCGCGCATCACCGAACGCTTCTATCGCGTGTCCAGCAGCCGCTCGCGCGAGAGCGGCGGCACCGGACTGGGGCTGTCGATCGTCAAGCACATCCTGGGCCTGCACCAGGCGCGGTTGGACATCGAAAGCGAGGTGGGACGCGGCAGCGAATTCTCGTGCCATTTCGTGGCTGCCCGTGTCGTGCAACGCGAACAGTCCCTGCCACTGTCACGCTCGGCGTGATATGTAGGAGGTGCAGGCCGCAGCGCGCGATGCACCGGCGCCCTCCGTGTCGCATTGCCTGCGCCGCGGCCCACGCGCCGCACACCACGCACACCACTTCGCCTTGATGACCGACTCCATGGGCCACGCCAAAGAACTGCATGACGTCACACCCGGCGACGACATCGCCACCGATCCGCTGCGTGATCCGGCGCTGTACATCAACCGCGAGCTGTCGCAGCTGGACTTCAATTTCCGGGTATTGGCGCAGGCGCTGGACGACCAGGTGCCGCTGCTGGAACGCCTGCGTTTCCTGTGCATTTCCTGCACCAACCTGGACGAATTCTTCGAGATCCGCGCCGCCACCGTGCGGCATGCGCAGGAGTTCGGCTTGCCGCCGGCACCGGATGGCTTGAGCCCCACGGCCATCCTCAATGCCGTGCACGATCGCGCGGCCAAGCTGGTGGAGCAGCAGTACCACGCCTGGAACGAGGTGCTGCGCCCGGCGATGGAAGAGGCCGGCGTGGCCGTGCTCAGCCGTAGCGCGTGGACGGCGCGGCAGAAACGCTGGCTGCGCGCCTACTTCCGTAACGAGATCATGCCGGTGCTGTCGCCGCTGGGGCTGGATCCGGCGCATCCGTTCCCGAAGATCCTCAACAAGACCCTGAACATCGTGGTGGTGCTGGAAGGCCAGGACGCGTTCGGTCGCGCCGGGCACCTGGCCATCGTGCGGGCGCCGCGTTCGTTGCCGCGCATCATCCAGTTGCCGGCCAGCCTGTCGCCGGACGGCGCGCAGAGTTTCGTGTTCCTGTCCTCGGTGCTGTCCGAGTTCGTGGACGAACTGTTCCCGGGCATGCAGGTCAAGGGGTCCTACCAGTTCCGCGTCACCCGCAATTCCGAGTTGGTGGTGGACGAGGAAGAAGTCGAAAATCTTGCGCTCGCCTTGCGCGACGAACTGGTCACCCGCGGCTATCGGCCGGCAGTCCGCCTGGAAATTGCGCACGATTGCCCGGCGCCGATCATGCGCACCCTGCTGCAGAACTTCGGCCTGAACGAGAACGCGGTATATCGCATCGTTGGCCCGGTCAATCTCAGCCGCGTCACCCAGGTCTACGACCTGGTGCAGCGCCCCGAGCTCAAGTATCCATCGTTCAACCCGCGCACCTTGCGCGACAGCGAAGGCATCTTCGACATCGTCGGCAAGGGCGATGTGCTGCTGCACCACCCCTTCGATGCGTTCACCGCGGTGCTGGATGTGATCCGCCAGGCGGCAGTCGACCCGAACGTGCTGGCGATCAAGCAGACGCTGTACCGCACCGGCAAGGACTCGTTGATCGTCGATGCGCTGATCCTGGCCGCGCGCAACGGCAAGGACGTGACCGTGGTGGTGGAGCTGCGCGCGCGCTTCGACGAAGAGGCCAACCTGGGGCTGGCCGACAAGTTGCAGGAGGCTGGCGTGCAGGTGGTGTATGGCGTGGTTGGCTACAAGACCCACGCCAAGATGCTGCTGATCGTGCGCCGCGAAGGACGCAAGCTCAAACGCTATGTGCACCTGGGCACCGGCAACTACCACAGCGGCACGGCGCGGCTGTACACCGACATCAGCCTGATCACCGCCGATGCGGAGATCGGCAACGATGTGCACATGCTGTTCCAGCAGTTGTCCGGGCTGGCCCCGCGCATGAAGCTGGATCAACTCCTGCAGTCGCCCTTCACTTTGCATGCCGGCGTGCTGAAACGGATCGAGCGCGAAACCCGCCTGGCCCGCAACGGCCGCCCTGGCCGCATCATCGCCAAGATGAACGCGCTCAACGAACCGCAGGTGGTGCGCGCCCTGTACACCGCCTCGCAGGCCGGCGTGCAGATCGACCTGATCATCCGCGGGGCCTGCACGCTGCGGCCGGGCGTGCCGGGCGTGTCCGACACTATCCGCGTGCGTTCGATCGTGGGGCGCTTTCTCGAACACAGCCGCGTGTACTGGTTCGGCAACGACGGCGCGGCCGAGTTGTATTGCGCCAGCGCCGACTGGCTGGAACGCAACCTGTTGCGCCGGGTGGAGACCTGCTTCCCGATCCTGGACCCGGACCTGGCCCGGCGCGTGTATCGCGAGGTGCTGCAGAACTATCTGGACGACAACGTCAGCGCCTGGGAGCTGGATGCAGAAGGCGTCTACCACAAGCGTACCCCTGCCCCCGGAGAACCGGCCCATTCGGCGCAGATGACCTTGCTCGATCGGATCTGAAAACGCTGCGGCCGTGGTCTCTCACGTGGCCAACGGCCCATCGGCTACCATGCGGCCCATGCCAACATCCTCCCCCACGATTGCCCCCCTGCGTGATGGCGATTTTCTTGCCGCCATCGATCTAGGTTCCAACAGTTTCCACATGGTCATCGCGCGCTACCTGTTGGGTCAGCTGCGGGTGGTCGACCGCCTGCGCGAAACCGTGCGCATGGCCGATGGGCTGGATGGCAAGGGCGGCCTGTCCAACGAGGCGCGCCAGCGCGCACTGGAATGTCTGGCGCGCTTTGGCCAGCGTATCCGCGACGTGCCCTCGCTGCGCGTGCGTGCCTTGGCGACCAACACGGTGCGTCAGCTGCGCTCGCCGCAGACGTTCCTGATGCCGGCAGAAACCGCGCTCGGGCATGCGATCGAGGTGGTGAGCGGCCGCGAGGAAGCACGCCTGATCTATCTCGGCGTGACCCACGCGCAACCGCCCAAGCCCGACCAGCGCCGGCTGGTGATCGACATCGGCGGCGGCTCCACGGAATTCATCATCGGCCGTGGCTTCCAGACCCTGGAGCGCGAAAGCCTGCAGGCCGGTTGCATCGCCAGCACCCGGCGGTTTTTCCCGGGCGGCAAGTTGTCCAAGAAGAAATGGAAGGACGCACTGACCGAGATCGGCGCCGAATTCCAGCAGTTCGCCGGCCAGTACAAGGCGCTGGGCTGGCACGAAGCGATCGGCTCGTCGGGCACGCACAAGGCGATCGGCGAGATCTGCGCGGCAATGAAGCTCACCAAGGGCGCGATCACCGCGCAGGCGCTACCGGCGCTGCGCGAGGAGTTGCTCAAGGCCAAGCGCATCGAAGACATCCAGCTGCCCGGGCTGGCCGCCGAACGCCGGCCGATCATTGCCGGCGGCATTCTGGTGCTCGAAGCGGCCTTCCAGGCGCTGGGGCTGGAGAAGCTGATGGTCAGCAAGGCGGCGATGCGCGAAGGCATCCTGTACGACATGCTTGGCCGCGGCGGCCAGAACGACCCGCGCGACAGTTCGGTGGCCTCGCTGGTGCAGCGCTACGGCATCGACGAAGTGCAGGCGCAACGCGTAGAGGCCACCGCCTGCCGCCTGTTCGATCAGGTGTGCGACTCCTGGCAACTGGACGGCGACGATGCGCAGGTGCTGCGCCGCGCCGCGCGCCTGCACGAACTGGGCCTGATCATCGCGCACAGCCAGTACCACGTGCACGGCAGCTACATCCTGGAGCACTCCGATATCGCCGGCTTCTCGCGGCAGGAGCAGCAGGTGCTGGCGGCGCTGGTGCGCACGCATCGGCGCAACGTGCCCAAGACCGCCTTCGACGCCCTGCCCGACCGCCTGCTGCTGCCAACCCGCCGCAAGGCCGCGCTGCTGCGCCTGGCGGTGCTGCTGCACCGCGCACACGAGGCGGACCCGATTCCGACCCTGGAACTCACTGCCGAAGACACACGGCTGTCACTGATCCTGTCGCAAAGCTGGATCGACTCACGCCCGCTGCTGCGCGCCGACCTGATCGGCGAAGTGGAAAGCATGGCCGGGCTGGGGATCGCGTTCAAACCGTTTGTGACCTGAGGCCTGCGGCCTCAGGCAGGATTCGGGATTTGGCATTCGGGATTTGTTGATCGCGGCACGTGATGTACTGCGTGCTCGCCCAGATGCGCGAAGGCCGCTTTTGCGAATCTCCAATCCCGAATTCCCAATTCCGTCGCACTTGTCACCCCCGCGACTTGTGCGCGCAACATCCATGCCATCGCCCTCCCGGAAGCTAGCGAAAACCGGAGAACGGGCATGCGCTACGCGATCGTTACCGAAACCTATCCGCCCGAAGTCAACGGTGTAGCGCTGACCGTGCACGGGCTGGAAACCGGCCTGCGCGCACGCGGACACCAGGTGGACGTGGTGCGTCCACGGCAGAGCAGCGATACCGACGCGGCCATGGCACTACTGGTGCGCGGCGCATCGCTGCCGCGCTACCCGGGACTGAAGTTCGGGTTGCCGGCAACGCAACGTCTCCTCCGTCATTGGGCAGGCACGCAACCGGATGCGGTCTATGTGGCCACGGAAGGCCCCTTGGGCTGGTCGGCGATGCGTGCGGCACGTCGGCTGGGCATTCCAGTCGCCACCGGCTTCCATACGCGCTTTGACGAGTACCTGCCCGACTACGGTGCCGCCTGGCTGCAGGGCACTGCGTTGCGCTGGATGCGTCGCTTCCACAATCAGGCCGAAGCCACCCTGGTGCCTACCCGCGAGCTGCAGCAGTTCCTGCGCGACGGCGGTTTCGAGCGGGTGCAATTGCTGGCGCGCGCGGTGGACAGCCGGCAGTTCGATCCGGCCCGGCGCGATCCGGCGCTGCGGGCGGAATGGGGTATCGAAGATGAAGGTTTTGCGGCGATCTATGTCGGGCGAATCGCCAACGAAAAGAACCTGCCGCTGGCCGTGCATGCATTCCGCAAGCTGCAGCAGGTCCGCCCGAAGGCGCGCTTTGTCTGGGTGGGCGATGGACCGTCGCGGGCGAAGATCGCGCATGAAAATCCCGACTTCATCTTCAGCGGCATCCAGCGCGGCGACGCCCTGGCGCGCCACTTCGCCAGCGGCGATCTGTTCCTGTTTCCCAGCCGCAGCGAGACCTTCGGCAATGTGACCCTGGAAGCCATGGCCAGCGGTGTGGCCACGGTCGCCTTCGACTACGGCGCCGCTCGCGAGTACCTTCGCGATGGCCAGACCGGCGCGGCGGTGGAGACCGATGAGGCCTTCGTCCAGGCCGCCGTGGCGCTGACGCGGGACGATGCACTGCGTCAGCGCCTGGGGACGGACGCCGCACAGGCGATGAAAAAATTGCACCCGGACAATGTGGTCTCCGACTTCGAAGCCTTGTTGCTGGGAATCAGCGCTGCACGGGGGCGTTATGTCGTCAACGCGGCTTGAGGTATGGCGCGGTCACGAAGCGCGCTGGTGCCGGCGCGCCAATCACTGGTGCCGTCGCCATCCGGTGCGGCGCACGTTTGCCGCGATCAGCCGGTTGGGCGACGGCGTGTTCTGGTACAGCCTGATGGGGCTGCTGGTGCTACTCGACGGCATGGACGGCGTACGTGCCTCCGCGCACATGGCCGCAACCGGCGTGCTGGCGCTGACGCTGTACAGGGCGCTCAAGCGCTGGACCCGCCGCCCACGCCCCTACGCAGCCGACGTACGCATCCGCGCCTGGGTGGCACCGCTGGACGAGTTCAGCTTTCCGTCCGGGCACACCCTGCACGCGGTGTCCTTCAGCATCGTCGCACTCGCCTACTACCCGGGGCTGGCTCCGCTGCTGGTGCCGTTCTCTGCCGGTGTTGCGCTGTCGCGCGTGGTGCTGGGCCTGCATTATCCCAGCGACGTGCTCGCCGCAACGGCGATCGGCGTGGTGCTGGCGAGCCTGTCGCTGTGGGGGCTGCCTGCGGTGCTGGGGTAAGCGGTAGCGGCTTGCATGACAACCGGTTTCCGACCGACCGGCGCAATGCAGGCGAACAGGCAGCCAAGACGAACCCAGCAAATTTCAGAGCGTCTCTGCCCGCCCTTCTCCCTGCGGGACATTGTCCTCCTTTATGAGGGAGAAGGTGCCCCGCAGGGGCGGACGAGGGTACGTGCGAAGCCTGGTGTTATCGATTGCCGAGTGGCTTCGCCCTTACCCTCACCCCAACCCCTTATCTCTTGGCGATCTGCCAGATTAGGCGTCGAGAGGCGGCGTGGTCGACCGATAACCCATAGGTCTGAGCGACCGCGGGAGAG
>NZ_CM002139.1:1252363-1377376 GCF_000454545.1 Xanthomonas cassavae CFBP 4642 | reverse complement strand
ATCACGCCACCTCGTTGGCTTCAGGTGACAGCAGCATCCACCCAGCGCGGCGCAGATCCTGCGACAGGCGGCTGATGGTCAGGGCTAATCAGGAAAACTCTTGGAATAACCACTTGCCCCAACACCGGGAGGGAGAAAAAACCAAGAGCAAATATGGAAAAAAACTTGACATGAGCAGCTTTCATAAAATTTCCTCATTTAGCCATCCCCTGTATCAAGAAAGTAGCGCGTTGCAGAATGCATTTCAACTGAACTAGGGCCTGTTGACACATTAGAAGCCCTTCAACGACTAGGGCGAAGCTGAGGAAAGCGAGGAACATGACGTCCAGCTTCTCGAAGCGAGTGAAAATTCGGCGGTAACCTTTCAAACGACGGAATAGCCTCTCTACTTCGTTGCGCCTCTTGTACATCTCCCTGTTGTATTCCCAAGGCTCGACCCGATTGGATTTCGGCGGGACCACCGGCACGAAGCCAAGATCGAGCGCCAACTGGCGGGTTTCGTTGCCTTAGTAAGCACGGTCCATCAACAAATGAATCGGCCGCTCCACTGCCCCCAGATATTCAAGCAAAGTGCGGCCTGCCGGTGCGTCATGCGCGTTGCCCGGCGTCAATCCGAAAGGTGATGGCTGTTCGAGCATCTGCGGCAACCAGATGAATTTTGGTGTTCCATCCACCGCGCGACTTGCCGATGGCTTGCGGGCCGTTTTTTTAAAGCACCCGTGCCATCTGGATGCACCTTGACGCTGGAGGAGTCCAGTGAAATCTCTTCAATTTTGATGCGTACGATCTGGGACTTCTGCAATTGGGCGAACATCCGGTCCAGCACACCCGCCTTGGCCCAACGGTTCAAGCGCGTGTACACCGTGTCCCAGTTGCCAAAGCGCTTGGGTAGGCCGCGCCATTTGCACCCATGCTCGGCAACGTAAAGGATGGCGTTGACCAATTGCAGGTTGGTCATGCTGACATTGCCGCGCTGCGCCGGCAGGCAGTGTTCGATCAGGGAAAATTGCGCTGGCGTGATCTCCATGCCTGATAGTTTAATCGCTCAATCCATTAGTGTTAACAGGCCCTAGATTGTTAACTTAGAGCGTGTTATGACCTTTGAAGTAGAGACGTGGCATTTCCAAGCATGAGGATGGAGAAGACAACGAAGTGAAGTCCAGCCAGGGTTTCCGGCAGGCGTTCGTAATCACGGGCCAGGCGTCGGAACCGATTGACCCAACCGAAACTGCGCTCCACGACCCAGCGGCGCGGCAGCAATACAAAGCCTTTCTTGGCCTCCGGCAGTTTTACCACGTGCAGTTCGACGCCTTCCTCCTGCGCGGCTTCGGCCGGCCCTGGCCTATGTAGCCATGATCGACAAACGCCAGTTTCACCGTCTCGCCCTTGACATGCTGAACTTCCTGCGCCAGCGATCGCCACTTGAGCGCGTTCCTGCTCATCGGCTCGCGACGTCTCGTCAGTCATCGCGACGTCGCTGCGCCACCGCCGGCATGCGCGGAAGGCGTTGTTTGCGGACGGCTAGGCGTCGAACAGCATGCGTTGCGGATCGGGGGGCGGCAGTTCGGCCAGCAGCCGACTCAGTTGTTCGCGCTGCGCGCGCAGCGGGTCGTGCATCAGGAAGTTGGCCAGGCGTGCGTGCCAGGCCGGCCAGCGTGTGGCCAGTGCATCCATGTCGCCATCGGCAGGGCGGCCTTCGTGCGGCGAGACGACAAAGGCGGTGTCGCACAGCACGTTGCGCCATCCCAGCCCACCCATGCGCAGGCTCAGGTCTACAAGTGCCGCATACCAGGAGCCATAGCTGCTGGCGTCAAGGCCGCCGGCCTTGCGCCGCGCGCTGCCACGTAGCAGCACCGCGTGGCCGATTGCCGACGGCAGTTCCGGATGCAGTGGCGGCATCGCCGCACACGCAGCGGCAAGCCGCTCCGGCGCGGCAGGCATCGGATTGAGTTCACCTAGGCGTGGCCAGCTGCAGGCTTCGCCCACATTGCTCCACGGGGTGGCGGTGGCGATCGCCGCATCGCGCGCAAAGCAGGCGTCGAGCTGATTCAACCAACCCGGCAGCGGGCAGGCATCCACACCCAGCACCACCACATCGGCATCGCCGCAGCCGCTCAGCATTTCGTCCAGATGCGCCACCTCGCCGAGCATGCGCTGACGACGGGTATGATGCGCCTGCAGCCGCGTGCGCGCCAGCCAGTGCGCGATCACCGCGCGGCCGCGCGGGCCGGCCTGCGCGTCGTCGGCCAGCCACACCCGCGTGCCGGCGGGCGTGGCGGCATCCAGTGCGCCCAGGCAGGCATCCAGGGCCTCGTCGTCGGTGCCGACCGGCACCAGCACGACGGGCAGTGCCGCACTCATTGCGGCTTCTGGCTGGGTTTCAGCGGCTCCATGGCCTTGAACTTCTGACCGTATTCGTCGGTGAGATTGCGCGCTTCCTGCGGGTTGCGCACGATCGACGGAGTGATCAGCACGATAACTTCGCGGCGGTTGTTGTCGCGGGTTTTGCTACCAAACAGGGCCCCTACAACTGGCAACTTACTTAGGAACGGCACGCCGGAGCTGCCATCGGTCGTGCTGTCATCGATTAGCCCAGCCAGCATCATGGTGTCGCCACTCTGCACCGCAGCTTCGGTCTTGACGCGACGTGTATTGATATCGACGTTGCAGGCAGCGCTGTTGACTGTAGTGGTTGCCGCCGCCGTACACGCTGCAGGTCGTGCACCGGGTGTGCTGACTTCCTGCACGATATCCAGGAACACCATGCCGTCCTTGGTGACCCGCGGACGCACTTTCAGGATCACACCAGTATCGATGTACTGCACCGAAGAGAAACTGCTGTCGCTGCCCAGACCGGTGTTGATCGAAGTGGAATTGATCGGAATGCGTGAGCCAACATTGAGCGTGGCCTCGGCGTTGTTACGCACAAACACCGATGGCGTCTGCAGCAGGCGGACATTAGTCACCCGGTCCAGCGCGCTGATGACGGCTGCGGCATTTTTGCCAAGGAATGTCCAGCCAACGCCGTTGCCAGTCACGCTACCAGCAATGTCGCCCCAGATATTACGGCCCGCAGCCGGTGGCAGGGCAGGTCCGCCACTGCCATCGGCATTGAACGGTGTTGTCACCGCATTTTCAAAGTACCAGTTCACGCCATAACTTAGCTCGCCGGTCAGATTGACCTCCGCAATCTGCGCTTCGATATGCACCTGCATCGGCATCACGTCGAGTTTCTCGATGACATCGCGGATGGACGTCCATGCCTGCGGGGTGGAGCGCACCAGCAAGGTGTTGGTTTCGGCCACTGCCGATACGCCGACCTTGTCGCCTTGCACTTCCAGCGTTACCGCGCCATTGCCGTTGCTGCGCGGCGATAACTGCAGGCTGCCGTTGCCCAGTCCACCGCTGCTGCTTCCACTGCCACTGCTGCCACCGAAGCTGCTGCCGGAGGAGCTGTCATCGTTGCTCTCACCGATGCTGCCTCCGGTCATGCCCGAGCTGCCGCCCATGCTGCTGTCGCGGTTACCCAGCGCACCGCCAAGCACGCTGCTCTCGGCGCCCGGCGCCAGCGACGCGTTGGAGTCGCCGCTGTTGCTGCGTCCGCCGAACACTTCCGACAACCGATCGGCCAGGTCCTTGGCCTTGATGTACTTCAATTCGTAGGAGAACAGCCGCACGCCACCACCGGCGCTGTCGATGCGGTCCAGCCACTGCTGGATCTGGTCCAGGTAGCGCGGCTGCGGTGTGATCACCAGCACCGCATTGGCGTTTTCCAGCGGCATGAAACGGAACATGCCGGCGCTGGGCGTCTTGCTCTGCTCGCCGAACACCTTTTCCAGATCGGCGCTGACTTTTTCGGCCTTGCCGGACTGGATCGGGAACACGCCCACCGACATGCCCGACAACCAGTCCACGTCGAAGATCTGCACGGTGCGCAGGTAGTTCTCCAGCTCGGCGCGAGTGCCGCCCAGGGTGATCACGTTGCGCGCCGGGTCGGTACCGACGATGGCGTTCGGGCGCGCGTAGGGCTCGAGCACCTTCTTCATTTCGCTGGCGGAGATGAACTTCAGCGGCACCACGCGCACTTCGAAACCGCGCGCGGCCGAGGGCGAGGCGGTACTGGGCGCGACGGTCCCGGCCAATGCCTGATCGGCCGGCACGATGTTGTAACGGCCACCGCTGAACACCATGCGCGCGTTGTTCCAGCCCAGCACCATCTCCAGCAGGTTCAGCGCCTGCGCCGGCGAGACCGGATTGGGCGTGGCCAGGGTGACGGTGCCCTGCACGCCGGGGGCGATGACGTAGTTCTGCCCCAGCATGTCGCCCAGGATGGCCTTGACCACCGCCTGCACCGATTCGCCTTCGAAGTTGAAGGTGGCGCTGCCGCTGCTGGCCATGCCCAGCGTGGGCGACGGCGCAGACGCGGCGCCCTGGTTGATCATGGTGCCGCTGCCGCGGCGGATCACCGGGCTGGGCTTGGCGTCGGCGTTGCCGTCGGCACGCTGCTCGGCGAGGGGCTGGGTGGCGCCGGCGGCGCCGACTTGCGGATCCAGGCGCGCGTTGCGGCGCACGTCCGGTGGCGGAGTGGTGGCGCAACCGGCCAGCAGGCCAATCAGCAGGGACACGGGAAACAGGCGCGGCGTCATGCGTTCACTCATTGGGTCTGACCGGTGGTAGAGCCGCTCTGGCGCTGCTGTTGCAGCTGGCGGCGTCGGGCTTCGATACGTTCGCGGATGGCACGCATCTGATCGTCGGAGGGGCGTGGAGCTTCCTGCGCGCCATCGCTGCGCTGCGGCGGCACCGTTGGCGGTGCCTGTCCGCCGGGCTGCTGTGGCGGCGTGGCGGGCTGGGTCTGCGGCGGCTGCGTCGGTGCGACCGCGGCGGCATCGGGCGACGGTAATGGCGGGACGGCGCCGGCAGCGCCACGCGCGCCCGCATTGGCGGTGGGCGGTTGCCCACCCAGGCCGTTGAACACGTGCAGCTCCAGTGTCTGGGTGCCGCCGGGGCCTTCGATGGTTGCGCTGCGCGGCTGCAGGGCGAGCAGGCGCCAGCCCTTGACCGCTTCGCCGCCCAGCTGCACCCGCACCGAATCCTGTGGATCCAGCGTCAGCGTGGCCATCTTGAAGTTGTCCGTCAGCAGCACGCCGGTCAGGCGCACCGTCGAGGCGGCGCTGCTGCCGTCGTTGCCGGACAGGAAGAACGGATGCGGCAGGCGGTCTTCGGCGAAGGCCGGATGCGCGGCGATCTCCGAATATTTTTCGAACGCGCCCAGCCGTTCCGGCGCTGGGGCCGGCAGGGTGGGCAGGCGCTGCACCAGCGCCGGGTCGTCCGGCAGCAGCTCCACGCGCTTGCCCAGCCCGGCCACGGCCAGCACGCACACCAGCAGCGCCCAGCCGACCACAGTGGCCAGCAGCCAGGTGCGCAGACCGATCATGTCAAGGCGCATTGCTGGCCTCCGCGGCGTCGGGGGCGGCGGGCGCGGCGTCGGTGTTCAACGGCGCGGCGCTGGCGCCGGGGCGCAGGTAGCCGGCCAGTTCGAAGGCGATATCCAGGCCGTTGCCGCTTTCGTTGGGCGAGAGTTGGTAGCGCTGCGCCATCACGTTGAGGTTGTCCACGAACAGGCGCGGGGTGCCGTTTTCCAGGCTGTACAGCACCGAGGCCAGCTCCGGGGTGCCGCAGCGCAGGCGTACCTGCACCGCGACGCGGGTGAAGCGATCCTTGCTTTCCGGCTGCAGCGGCGAGCGGTTGCTGATCGCGCAGCTGCGGTTGCCGGGGCTGGCTTCCACCACGGCGCGTTCCAGCCGCTGCACCAGGCCGGCCGATGCCAGTTCGGCCGAGGTTTCCGGCAGGAAGCCCGGGCGGCTTTCCAGGGTCTGGCGCGCCTGGCGTAGCCGTTTGCTGACTTCCGGCGCCTGCTGCAGTTGCACGCGCACGCGCAGCTCGCGCTCGCGCAGCGCTTGCAGGTCGTCCTGCACCGCGATCATCGGCTGGGTGAACCAGGGGTGCACCAGCACCAGATAGGCCACGCCGATCACCAGCAACAGCAGGCCCAAAGCGATCCAGCGATCGCGCTTAACGCTGCGTGGCATCGGCCGCCTCCTTGGCATCGGGGCCGGCCAGTTCGGCGGTGATGGTGAAGCGGTCGACGTTGCGACCGGCATCGCTCTGCAGCACGCCGGTCAGCGAGGGCGTGCGCCACAGCGGCGAGCCTTCCAGGCGCCGCACCAGCGAGGAGGCTTCGTTGCTCAAGCCGATCAACTGCAATTGCCCACCTTCGACCGAAAATTTTTCCAGGTAGGTGCCGCCCGGCAGACGCCGGCTCAGCTCGTCCCAGATTTCCACCGAGGTGGGGCGGGTGGCGCGTTGCTGCTGGAAGAAGTTGGCCCCTTCGACCAGATCCAGCAATTGCTGGCGTTCGGCGGCGACCTGGCGCGCACGCGCGGCGTTGGCCTGCACCTTGGCACGCAAGTCGTCGGCGGCCTGGCGGCGGTTGTCCAGCAGCAGCCAGCCGGCCACGGCCAGCAGCACCAGTGCGGCGGCAGCCAGCAACAGATTCCAGCGCTGCATCGGGTCGCTGCGCCGCAGCCGTCGTGCCGGCGGCAGCAGGTTCACGCCCAATGGCAGGCCCTGCGCATTGGCGACATCGATGCCGGACAAGGCGCTGGCCCATGCGTCGGGCACGCCGTCCGGGCCATCGATCAGGCGCCGCGGCACCACCACCAGTTCGGCATCGAGCTGGCCGTCTTCGCGCACGTCCAGCACGCGCGCATCGAAGTACACCTGGTCGGCAGTGAACGGGGTTTGCCGATCGATCTCGAAGCGCGCCACATCCTGCAGGCGCGCCGCTGCCGCAGCAGGCAGGCGCAACGGACGGCGCAAGGCATGCGCGGCCGGCAGCAGCCAATGCCGCGGCAGGCCTTCCAGCGCGGTCGGCAGCAAGGCATGCACTTCCTGCGGCTGCACCGGCCACGGCAGGCTGGCGATGGTCTCGCTGCTGTGATCGCGCTGACGCAGCAACTGCAACGCCTGCCCATCGGGCTGCAACAACAGCCGCGACGGCGACAGGCCCAACTGCCATTGCCAGCGCTGCGGCAGCCAGGCCAGCAGCGATTGTTGCCACCAACGCCAGAAGCCTCCGGCTCCCGGCATGGCGCGTACGCCGATACGACCCAAGGTGTCCCGCCATGCGGTCATTGCACTGCTGCTCCCTCTTCCCAACGCAACACGGTATACGCCGACCCAGGTAATGCGGACGCACTGGTGGAGACCACCGCCCGCAACACAGCCTCGCGTCCCTGACTCAGTCGCGCCCGGCTCTCGATACTATAAGTGTCCGACCCACCGACCGTCGCCTCGCTGCCCGGCAAACCCGGCGGCGCGTCACGCTGGGCCAGCAGTTGCCGCGCATCCAGGCCCATCGCGGTCAGCACCGGGCCCGGCGCAAAGCGCGCCTCGGGGCGCGAGCGTCCGCTGTACAAGGTGAGGTTGGGCAATAGCTTGCGATACAGCTCGCCATCCATTCCCAGCACCAGGCGCAACTCGCCCAGCGTTTCGAACGGGCCATCCTTGGCGCCGTACGGCAATCCGGCATCGGCATAATCGCGATCTTCCGCGCCGCCGCCGGGCTGGCTCAACGAATCGCCATCGCGCCAGTCGACGATCGCACCGGCAATGCGCGTATCGCGGCCCTGTTCGCCACCGACCGCGCGTACCAGGCCGGCCAGCAGCGCAGGCTCGGCCATGTTCAAGTCCACCTTGCCGCTTTCGTCGGTAATGCGGATCTCCACCGTGGCATCGTCCATCTGCCAACGATAGCGCCGGCCGTCTGCGAGCCAGCGTGCCTGGGTGTCGGTGCTTTGCAGGCGGGACAGTGCGTATTCCAGCCCGGAGCGCGCGTATTCCTGCGCCTGCGCGCCATTGCGCAGCATGCTGCCCTGCAGCGCTTCCACCCGCGCGGTCAGCGCGAATGCACCGATCATCGCGGTGAGCAGCGCAATCAGCCACAACACCAACACCAGCGCGGCACCGCGCATTGCGCTCATTGCCCCGCTCCCGGGTTGCTGGATTGCGGCAAGGCCACCACCAGCGGCGGCCAGGCGGCACCGCCGCTACGGATCTCGATGCGCACCAGCAACGGCAGACGGTCGTGCCATTCCCACTGCGGCAACCATGCGCTCAGGCGGCCGCTCTGCGGATCCATCCCGCGATACCGAAAGCTCACCTGCTGCACGTCTTCGGCGAGTGTTTCCGGCGGCAGCGTGGTGCCCTCTTCGATCGACTTGCCCGATTGCAGCATGGTCAACGCGATCCGCAGCGTGCGCTGTTCACCATCGCCGGCCACCGACAGATCGTGCAGGTACGGCCCGCCGCGGCCCAGGTAATCCGGTACATCGGCGGCAAAACGCAGACGCTGCGGCTCGCCGATGAACAGCATCGGCTGCTGACTCTGCGGGTCGATGCCCATTGCGATCGGCAGTGCCGCCGCCAGCCGCCGGCGCAGGAATTCTTCCACCGCACGCACGCGTTCGCTGCGCTGGGCGATCGCCTCGCCGCGCTGGCTGACCGCACTGGCCGAGCGCAAGGTGGCAAACGCCAATGCCAGCCCGCCGACCAGCAACATGGTCGCCAGCAACACTTCGAT
This sequence comes from Xanthomonas cassavae CFBP 4642, assembly GCF_000454545.1. Taxonomy (NCBI): domain Bacteria; kingdom Pseudomonadati; phylum Pseudomonadota; class Gammaproteobacteria; order Lysobacterales; family Lysobacteraceae; genus Xanthomonas; species Xanthomonas cassavae. Next base: position 1,368,735 of record NZ_CM002139.1, on the reverse strand, counting down.
CAAGGTGAAGCCGGCACTGCGCGAGCGACTCATGGCGCGCTGCCCGGTTGCGCCGCAGCCACCAGCCGCAAGGTGCGCCACTGCAGGACCTGATTGGGCTGCTCGCCCCAGCGCACCACCAGGGTCAGCTGCAGCAGCGTGTGTGCGCCGGGGGAGACCGGCGCCTGCGGATTGCGGCGCGGCTCGTCGTACGGGCGCACATCCATCGACCAACGGAAATGCCCGTCTTCGAAGGTGCCTTGCTGCTGCTCGGGCACCAGCGGTTTATCCATGCCCTGCGCCGCGAGCAACGATTGCGCATGCAGGGTGGCGCGCGTGCTCTCGTCAGCCGCACGCACCTGACGCGCGGCACCGGACAGCGATCCCAGCAACAGGCTCAACGCCAGCGCCAGCAACGCAAAGGCGACGATCACCTCGATCAGCGTGTAACCGCGCTGGCGCTTCATGGCGCAGGCGTCCGCAACTGCCCGGAACGCACTTCGCCGGTGATCCAGCCCACGTCCACGCGCCAGGTCGCATCCTTGACGTGCAGATCGATGCGCCCGCCGGTGGACGCGCCGTCGGGGAAAAACTGGATGGCGCCCTGATCCTGCCGCGACTGCACCTGCCGCGCGCCGGTGAAGCGTACCTCCAGCGACGACGGCAGATCGCCGTGGTGGCCGCCGGGGGCTTCCCAGCGGCGCTGCTGCGGATCGATCAGAAACCGCTGCGGCGTGCCGGTGGCAATCGCCTGGGTACGCGTATAGCGCAGCTGCGAGGCGATTGCCTTGCCGGCGGTGCGCAGGCGCATGCCGTCGATCCCGCCGTTGAGCGCGGCGGCGGCCAATACGCCGGCCATCGCGATCAGGGCGATGACCAGCAACATCTCCAGCAACGAACTGCCACGCGTGCGGGGACGACCAGGGCCGACCACTCCATGCGGATGACGCAACGGCTGACACGCAACGCGCATGGCAAACGGCTTATTGGTACTTGATGTCCGCGTCGTAACTGCTGCCACCGGGGCGGCCGTCCTTGCCCAGGCTGATCAGATCGAACGGCTGGCCATCGCCGGGCGCGCGGTATTCGATGGTGTGGCCCCACGGGTCGTTGAGTTCGGCCGGCTTGGCATACGGGCCCAGCCAGCCGCTGCTGCCGCCGGGCTGGGTCACCAGGTCGTCGAGCTTGCTCGGCAACTTGCCGGTGTCGAGCTGGAAATTCTCGATCTTGCCAGCCAGGGTCTGGATCTGCGATTTGGCCAGGTTGGCCTTGCCGCGATCGGCACCACCGAGCACACGACTGCCGACCAGGGTCAGCACCGCGCCGATCAGGACGATGACGATGATGATTTCCAGCAGGCTCATGCCGGCCTGGCCTGCACGCGACGGACTACGGGTGATGGAGCGCTTGATCATGAACGATTTCCTTGCACGTCGATGAAAGATGCTGCCGCCAGAAGATGACACGGCGGGCATTGCAATGGTTCCCGCATGGGTGTCGCGCGGTCACCGGAAAGTTGTTGTGAATCCGCCGCCACGTTATCCGATGGCATTGGTCAGGTCATACAGCGGCACCAGCACCGAAATGATGACAAGCCCCACTACCGAGGCCAGCACCAGCGTGATCAACGGCACCAGCGCGGCCAGCGCGCGGTCGATGGCTTGCGCGGTTTCCAGCTCGAAGGTGTCGGCGGTCTTGAGCAGCATCGTGTCCAGGGCGCCCGATTCTTCGCCGACCTGGATCATCTGCAGGGCCAGCCGCGGGAAGCGCTTGCCGCGTGCCAGCGACATCGCCAGGCCATGGCCGTTCTTGACGTCGTCGGCCGCGGCGTCGACATCCTCGACCAGCGCCACGTTGGACATCACATTGCGCGCAATGCCGATCGCCGCCAGCAGCGGCACGCCGTTGCGCAGCAAGGTGCCCAGCGTCCGCGTCAGCCGTGCGGTTTCCAGGCGCGCGATCAGGCTGCCGACCACTTTCTGCCGCAGCAACCACTCATCCAGCGCGGCACGGAACGCGGCATTGCGGCGCTTGCGATCCAGCCACAGCCCGAGCACGCCCGGCACCACGATCAGCACCAGCCACCAGTCGCGCACCAGCAGGCCCACGCTCAACACCGCCTGGGTGAACCACGGCAAGGCCACGTCCAGGCTTTCGTACATCTGCGCGAACTGCGGCACCACATAGCCGAGCAGGAACAGCAACGCGCAGCCGACCACCGCTAGCAGGATCGCCGGATAGATCAACGCGTTGATCACCTTGCCGCGCAGCGCACGGCTGCGCTCCAGGTAATCGGCCAGGCGCTGCAGCGTGTCCTGCATGCTGCCGCCGGCTTCGCCCGCACGCACCATGTTGATGTAGAGCTTGGAAAACAGCCCGTGCTGGCGTTCCAGCGCCGAGGACAGCGGCGCGCCGCCACGCACGGTGTCGCGCACATCGCCGATCACGCGCCGGCTTTTGTCGTCTTCGGGCAGATCCATCAGGATCGACAAGGCGCGATCCAGCGGCTGGCCGGCCCCGATCAGCGTGGACAACTGCTGGGTGAACTGCACCAGCGCGGCGTTGTCGAACGGCTTCTTGCGCAACAGCATGCGCAGCGACGGCGAGTCGTTTTCACCGGTGGCCAAGCGCGTTTCCACCGGCAGGTGGCCCTGCTCCTGCAGGCGCAGCGCAACGTCTGCGTCGCTGGCCGCTTCCATCTGGCCATCGAGCATTTCGCCGTGGGCGTCGAGCGCTTTGTAGCGGTACAGGGGCATCAGGCTGGACGGCTGGGAGTGGGGATTCGGGATTCGGGAATCGGGAAAAGCAGGATCCTGCGCTGCGTTGGCGCCACCGGGCGCACACGCACGCGTGCGCGACGCGTTGCCGGGACCTTGCCCTGCTTATCTTCCGATCCTGAGCATCCGATGCTCGTTGTGGCTCCGTTGACTCTCACGCATCCTCCGTCACGCGCAGCACTTCTTCGATGGTGGTCTCGCCGCGCAAGGCCTTGGACAGGCCGTCCTCGTACATGGTGCGCATGCCGGCCTTGCGCGCCAGTTGTTCGATCTCGCCCATGCCGGCGCGGCGCATCACCGCGCGCCGCAGTTCGTCGTTCATCACCAGGAATTCGACGATGGTGGTGCGGCCCAGGTAACCGGTCGGCGCGGCAGCCGAGGCACGCGGACGATACAGGTAGATCTCGCCGTCCGGTTGCAGCCGGCGCAGGTTGAAGCGTTCGATTTCTTCCGGCGATGCCAGGTAGCGCTCGGCGTTGGCCAGGTCGAGTTTGCGCACCAGGCGCTGCGCCAGGATGCCGTTGATGGTGGAGGTGAGCAGATAGTCTTCCACGCCCATGTCGAGCAGACGGGTGATACCGCCGGCCGCGTTGTTGGTGTGCAGCGTGGACAGCACCAGATGGCCGGTGAGCGCGGACTGGATCGCGATGCGCGCGGTTTCCAGATCGCGCATTTCGCCGATCATGATGATGTCCGGATCCTGACGCACGATGCTGCGCAGCGCGTTGGCAAAATCCAGCCCGATCTGCGGTTTGGCCTGGATCTGGTTGATGCCTTCGATCTGGTATTCCACCGGGTCCTCGACGGTGATGATCTTCACGTCCGAGGTGTTGAGCTGGCTCAACGCGGTGTACAGCGTGGTGGTCTTGCCCGAACCGGTCGGGCCGGTCACCAGCATGATGCCGTGCGGTTGCTCCAGCACCTTGCGGAACTGCGGCAGAAACTCTTCGGTGAAGCCGAGCTTGTAGAAGTCGAATACCACCGTTTCGCGATCGAGCAGGCGCATCACCACGCTCTCGCCGTGCGCGGTGGGCACGGTGCTGACACGCAGATCCAGCTCCTTGCCCTGCACGCGCAGCATGATGCGGCCGTCCTGCGGCAGCCGGCGTTCGGCGATGTTGAGCTTGGCCATGATCTTGATGCGGCTGATCACCGCGGCGGTGAGCTTGGCCGGCGGGCTTTCGCCTTCCACCAGCACGCCGTCCACGCGGTAACGCACCTTGAGCCGGCTCTCGAACGGTTCGATATGGATGTCCGATGCCCGCAGTTCCACCGCGTGCTGGATCACCAGATTGACCAGGCGAATCACCGGCGCTTCAGACGCCAGATCGCGCAGCGCTTCGATATCGTCGCTGCTGTTGGCATCGCCATCGGCGGTTTCCACGATGGTGCCCATCGCGCTGCGGCCCTGGCCGTACCAGCGCTCGATCAGGTCATCGATTTCCGAGCGCAGGCCGACCTGCAGCAACAGCGGGCAGCCGGTCGCAAGCCGCACCGCGTCGATCGCGTAATCGTCATAGGGATCGGCGATCCACAACTCCAGCCGGCCATCGCGTTCGCCGACCGGGCATAGATGAAATTGTTTGAGGAAGCGTAGCGACAGCCCCTGCACTTCCGGCAGCATTTCCGGTGGGGTATCGCCGAGCTGGCGTGCATCCACCAGCGGCAGACCCAGTACATCGGCGCAGGTCTCCGCATGATCGCGTTCGGACACCAGGCCCAGACGGCCCAGCAAGGCCAGCAGGCCCATACCGGATTCGGTCTGCAACTGGCGCGCGCGCAGCAGATCGGTATCTTTCAGACGACGGCGTTCAAGCAGCGCTTCGACGATGCGTGTCTCCGCACTGCGATGCTCAATTGGATCGACGGCAACCGCGTTCACACTCGTCTCCACTGGTCCGGCGCCGACTGTAGCAGTTTGCCGCGACGATCAACCGTACGCATCTGAATCGCCCTGAAAAACGATGCCCCCGGTGATTGGCCGGGGGCATCGGTCACACTATGGGACGGCTTACTGTCGTGCGACGAGCGTCAGCTTCGCGTAGTCGGCAGCGCCCACCAACTTGATGTAGTAGGTGCCGGCCTTGGGGGCAGTGAAACGCACGGTTTCGCTGTTGCCCGGGCGGGTCGACTTGGCGTCGTAACTGGTGGCGCTGGGCTCGGCTTCATGGCTGACGTACACCGACACATCGCCGGTGCCGCCATAGGTCATGAAGCTGAGCACGGCACCGGCCTTGGCTTCGAAGCTGTATAGCGTGGAACTGGCGTAAGCACCGCTCAGGCCGGTCAGCGGGGCCTTGTTGGTCAGCGCGATGGCGGTCGGCGCGCAGCTCTCGGTGGCCGGGTCGCAGGGCTCCACCAACACCGCTTCCAGCGCGGCCTTGGCATCGACGATACCGCTGCCGATCGGGGTGCTGGCCGGCGGGGTCACCGGGAAGCGACGGCTGGTCTGCTTGAGCAGGGCTTCCACCGCGGCCGGGGTCAGCGGGCCATCGCCCAGACCGATCGCCGCGCTCTGCACCAGGGCGACGACACCGGCCACGTGCGGCGATGCCATCGAGGTGCCACCCAAGCCCATATAGGTATAGGTGCCCGAGGTCGGCGTGGTCGCACCGGTGTAGCCGGCCTGCCAGATGTAACCGCCCGGATTGCCGTCCACGCTGCCACCGCCGCCCGGGCCGGACAGGTCGACCTTGCTGCCGTAGTTGGAGTAGTAGGTGATGCCGCCAGTGATGCGCGTGGCACCCACGGTGATGGTGTTGTTGCAGCTGGCCGGCGAATGGTTGGCCGCATCTTCGCCGCTGTTGCCGGCCGCCACCACCACGGCGGTGCCGCGCGCGACCGCGCCGTTGATCGCCAGCTGGGTGGCCGAATCGCAGGGCTCGCCGCCACCCAGGCTCATGTTGATCACCTCGGCCGGGTTGGTGTTGGCCGGCACGCCAGCGACCGTGCCGCCGGACGCCCAGACGATCGCATCGGCGATGTCGGAGGTGTAGCCGCCGCAACGGCCGAGCACGCGCACCGGCAGGATGGTCGCCTTCGGCGCCACGCCAGCCATGCCCACGCCGTTATTGGTCGCCTCGGCCACGGTGCCCGAGACGTGGGTGCCGTGCCAGGAGCTTTCCTGTGCCACCGAGCCGTCATAGCAGACGTTGTCGGCCTCTTCCCAGTCGCCGTAATCCAGCGCGCCCGGCACGCGGGCATCGGTGGGACGACGCGAGACTTCGGCATCGGTGATGAAGTCGTAACCCTGCAGCAGGTTGCCGGCAAAGTCGGGATGGCCCGGCAGGATGCCGGTATCCAGCACTGCCACCACCACGCCCGCGCCCTGCGACAGATCCCAAGCGGCCGGCGCATTGATGCCGCCGTTGGGGTTGCTCAGATGCCACTGGTACTGCGCGTACAGCGGGTCATTGGGGACCAGTTGCGGGGTCACGTCGGTGGCGGCGACGCTCTTCTTGATGTCGACCGGGCGCAGCATGCGATCGATCTGCACGTCGGCCACGGACGGGTCGTTCTTGAGCTCGACCACCACCTTGTCCACCTGGGCGGTGGTCAGCGTGCTGGACAGCTTGATCAGGTCCGAGCCGATGCCGAGCTTGCGCACATACGTCGCCTTGGCGGCGGCTGCGCTGCTGCGTGCGCCGGTGCTCGCACCGACACGGCCGACCGCAGCCTGTACCGCGCTCAGCTTGCTGGCGCGATCGGTCGCGGCAGCAGTGTTGTCCTTGTAGCGCACGATCAGGCGGCTACTGAACGCAGCGCCGGCCGATGCTGCCTGGGTCGGTTCCTTGACCAGCAGTTTCGGGGCAGCAGCGAGCGTGCCCGATGCACCGAGCGCCATCATCAGGATGGCGCCGGTCAGCGGGGAGAGACGGAAATTCTTGTCGATCACGGTGAAGTCCTCTTCGTGTTTTTCGTCGATCAGCTGGGAGCGGCTTCCGAACTGCGGCGCAACTGCGGTGCAGCGCGCTGCGTTCGATCAGCCACTCCTGGTAAGGCCATCACTCCATCGAATCCGTTGGCCGGCCCAGCCACGGTCCTTGCCCGCCCCCTCAGGCCTTGCTCTGGCGCGGCGGCGCACATCGGCGCCGCCGCGTGTCATGCAGCGGCGCGTTACCAGCCGAAGCCGGCACCCACACCGATCGAACTGTCGTCACCGCTGAGTGCGCCGCCCACCGTCAAGGTGGCGCGCGGGCTGATCGCACGCTGGTAGCCCACCGACAACGCCGATTCGCCGTTCTGGAAACCGACGCCGGCACCGACGCGGTTCTGCGTGGCGATACCACCGACGCTGGCGGCCATGTTCAACATCGCCGAGCTCATCGCGCCCTGACGATCCAGGCGACGGTTCTGCCGACGCAGACGGTCTTCGATATCGCCCTGGTAGGTCTCGAAGCTGTCGGCCATCGCGTTGTAGCGGCTGTCGGTATAGCTGTTGGCCGCGGCAACGCCGTTATCCAGCTGGCCCTTATTGACCGCATCGGTGGCACGTGTGCCGGCGGCCACATTGGCCACCTGACGCTCGCCGCCGACGCTGCCCACCGACACCGTGTTGGCACGATCGGCAACCGACCCCTGACCCAGTGCGACGGCACCCTGTGCCGTGGCACGTGCGCCCTGACCGATGGCGGTGCCCGAGGCCGCGGTGACCTGCGCGCCTTCGCCCATGGCGACCGCATTGGTGGCCACTGCCGCGATCTGCGTGTTGGCGCCAACGGCGGTGCTGCCATCGGCATTGACGCGTGCATTGCTGCCGATCGCGGTGTCGTTGGGGCCGTGCGCATAGGCGCTGCCGCCGATGGCCGTCCCGGTCACGTGATTGGCCACGGCAGCGGTACCCACCGCCGTGGACGTCGCCGCCGGGGTGATGCTGCCAACCGCTGCCGTGGTCGGCGTGCCCTGCACGCTGGCGGTTGCGCCGCTCACGTTGCTGGCTGCATCGCTGCCAACCGTTGCAGCGACCGCCGGCACCGTGGCCGAGCTGGGCGACACCGTGCGTACCGCAGTGCCGGAGGCTGCGATGCCGCCGCGTGCATCCAGTGCGGTGACCTTGGTATCCAGCGCGGTCAATGCAGCGCCCACGTTGTTGTAGCTGGCGCCCTGGATCACATAGGTCGGCGCCACGAACACGCCTTGCGCACCGATCGCCGCGCCGCCGCCGAGGAAGCTGGCGGCATTGCTCAGCGACTGGTACAGCTGGCCGCCATTGATCGCATCGGTACTGGCATCGGCAATCGCGCCGGCGCCCACATTGACGATGCGGCGCGTGGCCGGACCGCCGCGACCGTTGCCGCTACCCACCGACACCGTGTTGGCGTCGTAGGTGCGCGAGCCAGAGCCCAAAGCCACCGAATCGGCGCCGCTGGCACCGGCGTTGGCACCCAGTGCCACGGCATTGCTGCCGCTTTCGCGCACGAAGGAGTTGTAGCCCAGTGCAACGCCGTTTTCGCCGATCGAGTTGGTCTGACGGCCCATCGCGGTGCTGTTCACGCCGCTGGCGCTGCTGTCCACGCCCATCGCGCTGGCACCGGTGGCCGAGGCGCTGCTGCCGGATGCGATGGCAACGCTGCGTGCGCCGCTGGCCGTTGCACCCGAACCCGCTGCCGTTGCGCGATCGCCGGTGGCCGATGCCACACCGTCGCCGGTGGTCTTGACCATGCCGGCGGTGGTCTGTACGTCGGCCGCCAAGGCATCGAGCTGCCCCTTGTTGACCGCATCGCTGGCGGTCTGACCATCGCTGACATTGACGATGCGGCGCGTGGCCGGACCGCCGCGGCCATTGCCGCTACCGATCGACACCGTGTCGGCGTCATAGGTGCGCGAGCCGGCACCCAGGGCCACCGAGTTGGCGCCGGTAGCACCGGCATTGGCACCGAGCGCCACGCCATTGACCGCGCTCTGGCGAACGAAAGAGTTATAGCCCACCGCAGTGGCGTTTTCGCCGATCACATTCACCTGGCGACCGACGCCGGTGCTGTTGATGCCGGTGGCCGACGCATCCACGCCGACCACGCTGGCGCCGATCGCATCGGCGCGGCTGCCGCCGCCCACGGCCAGCGTGTTGTCGGCCAGCGCAGCTGCGCTCTGGCCCAGCGCACTGGCGTTGAGGCCATCGGCAAAGGAATTCCAGCCGATCGCAGTGGTGTAGTCCGCCGTGGCCCACGCACCTGCGCCGAAGGCGGCCGCGCCCGTACCCGACGCACGCGCCGGAATGAAGCCGAAGAACGTGCTGCCGCCGACGGCGACGCTTTCATCGCCGGTGGCTTCGCTGAACTCGCCCACGGCTACGGCGCTGGCGCCGGACGCCTGCGCTGCGGCACCGACTGCGGTGCTGTAGTCGCTGGATGCCACTGCGCCGTAGCCCAGTGCCGACGACAACCGGCCGGTGGCTTCGCTATACCCACCGAACGCGGCGCTGCCGACATCCGAGGCCGTGCTGCGGAAGCCCATTGCCGTGGCCTGGTTGTCCGAGGCAACTGCCTCGTTACCCACCGCCGTGGTGTAGGTGGAGACGGCCTGTGCACCAGCGCCGTTGGCGGTGGCACCCACATCGCTGGCCTGCGCATCGCTGCCGAACGCGCTGCTGTTCTCGCCCAGTGCCTGCGCATTGCGGCCCACCGCCGCGCCGCCGATGCCGCTGGCCAGTGCATTCAGGCCGACCGCCGTGGCCGCATCGGCAACGGCTTGCGCGCCGGCACCCAGGGCGGTGGTGCCGGTACCGGTGGCATTGGCGCCCTCGCCTGCTGCCAGCGCGTTGTCGCCTTCGACATACGCACCGGCATCGCTGTCATCGCTGCCGCTGGCCTGAAAATACTTGCTGGTGGCCGCGCCGGCCTCGGCAACGGCGTTGAGCTGATCCAGGTTCACCGCATCGGTGCCCTGCGTACCGGCGGCGACGTTGGTGATCTGCCGTTCGTTGCCGGCACTGCCTACCGACACCGCGAAGTCGCGGTCGGCCACCGAATCGGCGCCCAATGCCACGCTGCTTTCGCCAGTGGATTCGGCGAAATTGCCGAGTGCGGTGCTGTTGAGGCCCGGCGCCCACGCCGCGCCGCCCACTGCGGTGGAGTAATCGCCGGACGCTTCGGTCGGCAACAGGCCGAGCAAGGCGCCGCCGACCGAGACGCTGTTGTAGCCGCTGGCCACACTGCCCTGGCCCGCGGCGATGCTGTAGGCGCCCGTGGCGGTGGCATCGCTACCCACGGCCACCGTGTTCGAACCGCTGGCGGTGCTGAAATTCCCCAGCGCGGTGCTGTTGAAGCCACTCGCGGTGGAATACCCACCCAAGGCGGTGGAGTAGTTGGACATGGCTTCGGCACCGAAGCCGAAGGCTGCGGCGCTGGTGCCATTGGCGACGCTCTCCGCGCCCACGGCGGTGGCCGATTCGCCGCTCGCACTGGCGAAATACCCCATCGCGGTGGATTCGCTGCCCTGCGCCTCGCTCAACGCACCGACCGCCAACGCCCCATCGCCATAGGCGCCTGCCGCTGCGCCGAGCGCAGTGCTCTGCGCGCCGGCCGCTTCGCTCTCGCCCCCCACGGCCACGGCGTAGTCGCCACTGGCCTGGCTGAAGGCGCCATTGGAGACGCTGCCGAAGCCGCTGGCCGCCGCGTTGTAGCCGGCGGCATTGGCGTATTGCGCGGTGGCGCTGGCGCCGCTGCCGATGGCCACGGCGCCGATGGCGGTGGCCTGGCTGCTGGCACCGAAGGCGCTGCTGTAATCGCCGTCTGCGGTGGCATCCGAGCCGGCGGCAGTGGCATCTTCGCCCTGCGCCAGCGCGGTGCCTTCACCGGTGCCGGCATACAGACGTGCGGTGGTTTCGGCGGCGCCGGCTACAGCATTGAGCTGATCCAGATTGACCGCATCGGTGCCTTCGGTACCGGCAGCGACATTGGTGATCTGGCGCTCGCCACCGACCGTACCCACCGACACCGTGTTGGCGCGATCGGCAACCGCGTTGGCACCCAGCGCAACGCTGTTGTCGGCGGTCGCGGATGCGGCATTGCCAAGCGCGACGCTCTGCGCATCTGCCACCGACGCGTCGGTGCCGATCGCGATACTGCCATCGCCCGATGCATTGCTGCCGGAGCCGACGGCAATCGCGCCATCACCCACGGCACCACTGCGTGCGCCAACGGATACCGCGCCGGTTCCACCGGCGCTGGCGCCAAAACCGAGTGCCGAACTGTCATCGCCGTAGGCGGTGCTTTCCGCACCGACCGAGGTGCTGGTATCGCCCCACGCCACGCTGGCGAAGCCGAGCGCGGTGGATTCCAGGCCGTTGCCGATGCTTTCAAAACCGATCGCGGTGGCGCCGTCGCCTTCGGCCACGCTGGTGCTGCCCACTGCCGTGCCATAGAAGCCCGACGCAGTGCTATCCGCGCCCAGCGCAGTGGCGTAACGGTCGCTGGCAATGCTGTTGAAACCCACTGCCGTGGCATTGTTGAAATTGGCCACCGCACCACTGCCGACTGCGGTGGTGTTGACGTCCGATGCCAGGCTGCTCGAGCCCAGCGCGGTGCTGTAGTCGCTCAGCGCCGATGCGTTGGAACCGGCAGCGACGCTGTCGGTGCCTTCGGCCAGCGCGCTGCCGTCACCGGTTGCCACGAAGCCGCGCGCGGTGGCCGAGGCCACATCGGAAACGGCGGTGAGCTGATCCAGGTTCACCGCATCGGTGCCTTCGGTGCCGGCAGCGACGTTGGTGATCTGACGTTCTGCGCCGGCAGCGCCCACCGACACGGTGTCGGCACGTGTGGCGACCGAATTGGCACCCAAGGCCACCGAGTTGACGCCACGTGCGGTGCTGTAGTAGCCCAGCGCGGTGCTCAGTTCGCCGCTGGCCCAGGATTCCGGGCCAACGGCGGTGGCGCCCTCGCCAGGCGCGTAGGCGAAGTACCCCACTGCAGTGGCTTCGCTGCCGGAGGCTTCGCTCAGCGTGCCCACGGCGGTGGTGTAGGTGCCCGAGGCGATGGCACCGGCGCCCAGCGCCGTCGACGCGTCGCCACTGGCCTGAGTCTGCACGAAGAAGCCCAGGCCCGGAATCAGATCCACCGGGCCGCCCACGGCGGTGCTGCTGGTGCCACTGGCGCTGGTCTGGGTGCCCACGGCGGTGGCGTAATCGCCAGCGGCGTTGGCCACCGCACCGAACGCGGAGGACTGCGCGCCGGCGGCATAGGCGCCAACGCCGAACGACGAGGCCGCAAAGCCGTCTGCATTGGCACTGGCGCCGACCGCGGTGCCGCCGACCCCGGCGCTGGTCGCGCCGGTGGTGACCGGTACGCCGCCGTTGGTGATCAGCGGCTCGCCGTCTGCGTTCACTGCGGCCCCGCCGACAGCCACGCTCGCCGGGCCGTTAGCCTGTGCGTTGTGGCCGAATGCCGCGCTGTTCTGCCCGGAGGCGAGCGCATTGGCGCCCACCGCCGTGGCGTTGTTGGCCACTGCATTGGCACCGGTGCCCAGCGCCGTTGTCGCCGAGCCCACCGCGTTGGCGGCATCGCCGGCAGCCAGTGCGCTGTCGCCCTCGACGTAGGCACCCACGCTGTCTTCGCCCGGGGTTGCCTTGAAGAACGTGGCGGTGTCTTCGGCCACATCGGCCACGTCCTGCAACTGCGCAACATTCACCGCATCGGTGGCGTTGACGCCGGCGGTGACGTTGGTGATGCGACGCGTAGCCGGGCCACCGCGGCCATTGCCGCTGCCCACCGACACCACGTCGTCTTCGTGCGTGCGCGAGCCTGCGCCCAGCGCGACCGAATTGGCACCGGTGACGCCGGCATTGGCGCCCAGCGCCACGCCGTTTTCACCAGCCTGGCGCACGAAACTGTTGTAGCCGATCGCCACGGCGTTTTCGCCGATGGCATTGGTCTGGCGCCCGATCGCGCTGCTGTTCACACCGCTGGCGCTGCTGTCAGCGCCGGTAGCCACTGCACCGGTCGCACCGGCATGGCTGCCAGCACCGATGGCGGTGGCCTTGGCGGCAGGTGCCCACGCACCGCGGCCGACTTCGACCGATTGCGCGCTTGCGGGCAGAGGGGTGACGAAGCCGGCGCTACCCAGCGCCAAGGCGATCGCGGCGGCCAGTGCCAGGCTCTGCCGGCGGTCGATGAGCGAGGCCTGCGCTGCTGCTCCAGGGCTGTCGCCGCTGGCTAATTCCGAGGCCACGGTCCACACACCCAACGATTTATTCCAGACCTTGCGATAAATCCGATTCATCGACGCACGACTCCTGAGTTGTTGGGACTGGTTTTTGTCGAACCCCCACCATCGAATGGCCCTGCGAGCCAGGCGATTCCCCGTGGTTGTTGGCGCTATGGGCCGATCGGCGGTGCGCGGCGAATGCCTGCACCCTGGATAGTCAAAAAATGAACGCTACCCAACCATAGAACTGCGCAAAGTGTTAACAGCCGCCAAATCGGGCGTCAAGTTTTTGACAGAAAGCGAAGATAAGCGTGTTTTTTGTCACACTTCTGCTTGCTTTTATTATTTTTTTGATAAATATTTGGAAAACAGCGACCTAGATCATGTCCTTAGAGACATTTGCAGACTGAATGGCCGCGCCTGTCAGGGACAAAAAAAGCCCGCTGGCATGACGCCAGCAGGCTTGGTTGCGCAAAACCACAGGTCAACGACCGGTCAACCTCCGGCCTCGCCTATGCGATCCCGACCCGTGGGGTAAGACGCGCGCCAAAGAACCGGCGTTGCGCCGGTCTCCGCGCGCGGTGGCGGATCGTTGACGCGCCATCACGCTCACCCCGCTGAAGCGCGGCCCCAGCAATTTGACGATGTAGGTGCCGGCACGCGGGGCGGTGAAGCGCACCGCCTGGCTGGTGCCTACGCAGGTGGAAGCACCGTCGTTGTCGGTGGCGCAGGGCTCGCGCTCCAGGCCCGCATACAGCGACGACTGGCCGCCTCCGCCAACGCTTGATGAAGCTCGGCACCGCAGTACCGCCCTGGGTCAGGCTGGCGCCGCCGCCGGGCCCGGCAAGATCGATCTGCGCGCCGACATTGCTGTAGAAGGCCAAAGCCCCGATCGCACCGATGGCCGCCACGGCGATGTATCGGCCACATCGGCTGCGCTGTTGCCGGCAGCCGCCACCGTGATGCTGTTGATCGACGTCGATGCACTGCGCGTGGCGGCGGGATTGCGCTATGTCCGATGGCACTGCCTTCGGCACAGGCATCCGGCGCATCGCTATCGGACTTGGCCAGGGCCAGATGGCTGTCCAGACGCGAAGCAATGGCGCCAACGCGATCGAGCTGCGCCAGGTTCACCGCGTCGGTGGCCACGGTGCCGGCCGCAACGCTGGTGATCTACCGGGTCAACCCGGCCTGCACGTTGCCCACCGACACCGTATTGCTTCGGTCCGCATACGACTATGCCCCAACGGCCACCGCGCTGGAGCCAGAATGGTTCCAGGCATCGTCGACGAAATCGCCCACGCGCGCCGCATAGCCGATCGCTACCGCATCGATCCTATTGGTCTGCGCATCCGCACCGATGGCGGTGTTGTTGCCGTTGAACCACGAGGTCGCAGCCCGCGCACCCAACGCGACGCTGTTCTTGGCGTAGGTGACGCTCTGCTGGCCAATCGACACGCTGCCGTCGCCCATCGTCGATGCAGAGCCGCCCAGGCCACGGCATGCGGCGCGAAGATGCAGATGGCAATCGCCAGCCCGCTGCCTGCCTGCGCTCCCGCCCAGTACTGAACAGTCGAGATAATCCGGTCACGCCTGGCTGTACCAGAGGGAGAATTCCCTTCGGCATGCCTGATGCTTTCATTCACCACTCACTCCCCATTATGGTCAGGCGCATGAAAACCGACCATCGTGCGCCACTGTTGCGCAGCATCCCCTGAGGCTTTATCGAGCGCAGCCACCCCGTTCACCCTAATTCGCCGGCGAAAACAACAATCGTGCGTGTTAGCAGTAGTGCGACGTGTACAGATATGTAACGCGCAATGAATTTATTGAAATTCGAATGGCCAGAAGCGAACCATGTCACACAGATTGAAAAAGGACCGACGCACCAGATAACCATTATTTTTTCATAGTCACCCGACGTAAACCTTACCTGATTAGCCCCATCGCTCAGCCGGCAGTTGCAGGATTTGCGACGAGTCGGTTGGACAATGGTCCCACGTGAATACAACGCAGGTGGGAGATGGGCATCAACATCGTGCAGTTTCAGCCAGGCTTGTCGCTGAGCGAGTTCATGGATCGCTACGGAACCGAAGCCAAGTGCTACCGGGCGTTGTATCGGTGGCGCTGGCCGAAGGGATTTCGCTGCCCGCAGTGCGACGGCCGCGCGCGCTCGCGCTTTCGACGCGATGATCAGGTGTACTACCAGTGCCGGGCGTGCCGGCATCAAACCACCTTGCGTGCCGGCACGCTGTTGCAATCCAGCAAGCTGTCTTTGCGCCTGTGGATGCAGGCGATGTACCTGCTGACATCCAGCAAGACCAACCTGGCAGCCCTGGAGTTGAAGCGGCATCTTGGAGTGACCTACAAGGCGGCCTGGCGCATGAAGCACAAGATCATGCAGGCGATGACCGAGCGCGAAGAGCCACGAAAACTCAAGGGGTTTGTGCAGATCGACGACGCCTACCTTGGCGGCGAACGCAGCGGAGGCAAGCGCGGACGAGGCTCGGAGAACAAACAGCCGTTCGTGATCGCGGTGCAAGTGGACCAGAACAATGAACATCCTAGCTTTGCGGTGATCGAGCCGGTGAAGGCCTTCGACAACGCCTCGCTGAAGGACTGGATCGCGCGCCGTCTGGAACCGGAGTGTGAAGTCTATAGCGACGGCCTGGCGTGCTTTCGCCGTCTGGAGGAGGCCGGGCATGCCCACACCACCCTCGATACCGGCGGCGGTCGTGCTGCAACCGACGTCCAGGGAGCGCGTTGGTTGAATGTGGTGCTGGGCAATATCAAACGCGCCATCAGCGGGACCTACCATGCGGTGGGCCAGGCCAAGTATGCAAGGCGCTACCTGGCCGAGGCGGCCTATCGCTTCAACCGCCGATTCGATCTGAAACAGATGCTGCCGCGGCTGGCGACGGCGCTGCTGCGCTGCACACCTTGCCCAGAACGCGTTTTGCGTATGGCAAGCAACTTCCATGGCTGAGGGATGGGGCTAATCAGGAAACCTTATGACTGTTCCGGGCGTGCTTCCCGCCACGTGCATGCCATGCATCAGACGCAAACGGCCATGCGCATCGCTGCACACGGCCGCCAGCAGGACCCCGCATGGCGCACTCGGCGCATGCGGCCCCTGCGCATCCAGCTCAACCGCACCAGACGCGCGCGTTGCGGAACATCCGCAGCCAGGGCGACTCCTCGCCCCATTCCGCCGGATGCCAACTCAGGTTCACCGTGCGCGGGGTGCGCTCGGGATGCGGCATCAGGATGGTGGCGCGGCCCTCGGTACTGGTCAGGCCGGTGACGCCGTCCGGCGAGCCGTTCGGATTGAGCGGGTACTGCGATGCCACCGCGCCGTTGCCGTCGATGAAACGCAGCGCCACCCGTGCAGCCGCCTGGTCCACGGCGGTCTCGAACTCCGCACGGCCTTCGCCATGTGCCACCGCGACCGGGATCCGCGAACCGGCCATGCCGCGCAGGAAGATCGACGGCGACTCCACCACTTCTAGCAACGCAGTGCGCGCTTCGAACTGTTCGCTGCGGTTGCGCAAAAAGCGCGGCCAGTGCTCGGCGCCGGGAATGATGTCCTTGAGCTGGCTGAGCATCTGGCAGCCATTGCACACGCCCAGCGCAAACGTATCGCTGCGCGCAAAGAACGCGGCGAACGCATCGCGCAAGGCCGAACGCTCCAGGATCGAGGTGGCCCAGCCGCGGCCGGCTCCCAGCACGTCGCCGTAGCTGAAGCCGCCGCAGGCCGCGAAGCCGGCGAACTGCGCCAGATCCACGCGCCCGGCGATCAGGTCGCTCATGTGCACGTCGAACGCACGGAAGCCGGCGCGTTCGAAGTTGTAGGCCATCTCGATCTGCCCGTTGACGCCCTGCTCGCGCAGGATTGCCACCTTGGGCCGCGCACCGGTGGCCACGAAGGGCGCAGCCACGTCTTCGGACGGGTTGAACACCAGCTTCGGCCGCAGGCCGGGCGCCTGGAAATCCCGCGCCAGCGCGCGCTCTTCGTCGGCGCTGTCAGGGTTGTCGCGCAGCTTCTGCATGGCGTGGGTGACCGACCACCAGGCATCGAACAGTGCGTCCCAACGCCATTCGGCCAGCACCCGGCCCTGCCCGCTCACGCGGATGCGCGGCGTGCCGGTAGGGCGTGCAATACGTTGCGCACACTCGGTCAATGCGTGGCGCTCGACCAGATCGGCGAACGCGGCGCGGTCTTCGCTGGCGATCTGCACCACCGCACCCAATTCTTCGTTGAACAGGCTGCGGAACGCATCGTCGCCCCACGCATCCAGCGTGATATCCAGCCCCTGCCGCGACGCGAACGCCATCTCGCACAACGCGGCAAACGCACCGCCATCGCTGCGATCGTGATACGCCAGCAACAGCCCGCTGTCGCGCGCGTCGCGGATCAATTCGAAGAAGCTGCGCAGCCGCTGCGCATCGTCCAGATCCGGTACTTCGCCGCCGAATGCCGGCAGCGCCGAAGCGTCGGCATAGACCTGCGCCAGCACCGACCCACCCAGACGCTGCTTGCCGCCACCGAGCCCGATCAACCACAGCTCGCTTTCTTCATCATTGCGCAGCAACGGCGTGAGCTGCGTGCGGACATCGCTCACCGGCGCAAAGGCACTGATGATCAGCGAGACCGGCGAAACGCTCTTGTGAGCGATGGGATTGGAGATTGGAGATTGGGGATTCGCAACAGCGGAGGTCTCCGGTGTTTCGCCAATCCCGAATGCCGAATCCCGAATCCCGGCTTCAACCCACTGCGCCTGCATCGACAGCGAGTCCTTGCCCACCGGAATGCTCAGCTCCAGCGCCGGGCACAGTTCCATGCCGACTGCGCGCACCGCGTCGTACAGCAGTGCGTCTTCGCCGGCATGACCGGCAGCGGCCATCCAGTTGGCCGAGAGTTTGATGCTGGCCAGGGTCTGCACCGGTGCCGCGCACAGGTTGGTGATCGCCTCGCCCACGGCCATGCGCGCCGAGGCGGCAGCGTTCAACAGCGCCAGCGGGGCGCGCTCGCCGATCGACATCGCCTCGCCTTCGAAGGTCTCGAACCCGGCCAGGGTGATCGCGCAATCGGCCAGCGGCAGCTGCCACGGCCCGATCATCTGCTCGCGCGCGGTCAGCCCGCCCACGCTGCGGTCGCCGATGGTGACCAGAAAGCTCTTGGACGCCACCGTGGGATGCGCCAGCACGCGCAACCCGGCCTGCTGCAGGTCCAGCCCGGCGGTCTGCAGCGCCGGCCACTGCGGCGCGGCCGGATGCACCGCATCGCGATGCATCTTCGGCGCCTTGCCGAACAGCACATCCATCGGCAGATCGATTGGGATCTGGGATTCGGGAGTCGGGATTGGGGATTGGTTAGAAGCAGGAGCGCTTTCAGCATCCGAGAGAGCGCCATTGCGAATCTCGAATCCCGAATCTCCAATCCCGGAGTCGAAGACTCCATACCCCACCACCAACCGCTCCTCTTCCGTCGCCACGCCGACGGCGGCGAACGGGCAGCGCTCGCGGGCGCAGATGGCGGCGAATTCCTCCAGGCGTGCCTGCGGTACGCCGAGCACGTAGCGTTCCTGCGATTCGTTGCACCACAGTTCCAGCGGCGACAGCGACGGGTCGTCGCTGAGCACGCGGCCCAGGTCGATGATGCCGCCCACGCCCGAGTCGTGCAGCAGTTCGGGGATGGCGTTGGACAGGCCGCCCGCGCCCACGTCGTGGAACCAGCGGATCGGGTTGTCGGTACCCAGCGCCACGCAGCGGTCGATGACCTCCTGGCAGCGGCGTTCCATCTCCGGGTTCTCGCGCTGCACGCTGGCGAAATCCAGCGCTTCGGCACTGTCCCCGGCTGCCACCGAACTGGCCGCACCGCCACCCAGGCCGATCAGCATCGCCGGGCCGCCCAGCACGATCACCGCATCGCCCGGCTGCAGGCGCAGCTTTTCCACCTGGTTGCGATCGATCGCGCCCAGGCCGCCGGCCAGCATGATCGGCTTGTCGTAGCCGCGGGTCAGGCCCGGGCCTTCGGCCAGCTCGAAACTGCGGAAATACCCGAGCAGGTTCGGGCGGCCGAATTCGTTGTTGAACGCGGCACCGCCGAGTGGGCCGTCGAGCATGATGTCCAGCGCCGGCGCCATGCGCGTGTTCAGCGCGCGCGGCGCTTCCCACGGCTGCGGCAGGGTCGGAATGCGCAGATGCGAGACCGAAAATCCGGTCAGGCCGGCCTTGGGCTTGCCGCCGCGACCGGTGGCGCCTTCGTCGCGGATCTCGCCGCCGGCGCCGGTGGCCGCGCCGGGAAACGGCGCGATCGCGGTCGGGTGGTTATGCGTTTCCACCTTGATCGCAAATGCCGACGGCAGCACCGCTTCGCTGCGGTATTGCCCGCTGGCCGGGTCCGGGCGGTAGCGCGCGGCCGGCACGCCTTCCACCACCGCCGCGTTGTCGCTGTACGCCGACAAGGTGTGCTGCGGGGTCTGCTGGTGGGTGTGCTTGATCATGCGGAACAGCGAGCGTTCCTGCGGCTTGCCGTCGATGGTCCAGCTGGCGTTGAAGATCTTGTGCCGGCAGTGCTCGGAGTTGGCCTGCGCGAACATCATCAGCTCGACATCGGCCGGGTCGCGGCCCAGGGCGGCGAAGCGTTCGCGCAGGTAGTCGATCTCGTCCTGCGCCAGCGCCAGTCCCAGGTCGCGGTTGGCCTGTTCCAGCGCGTCCAGCGGCACGCGCTGCAGCTGGCCCGGGTCGGGCACGCTGAACAACGCTTCGCCCGCGGCGGTCGAGCCCAGCAGCGACTGCGTCATCGGGTCGTGCAGCAGCCTGGCCACCGCGGCTTGCACGGCAGGGTCCTCCGGCCAGCCGGCCAGATCGATGCGGGTACCGCGCTCCACGCGCTGGATCGGCTGACCGGCCCCGCGCACCAGTTCGGTGGCCTTGCTCGACCACGGCGACAGCGTGCCCAGGCGCGGCACGACGTAGCGCGAAGAGGCGTCCTCGGCGCGCGGCGCCGGGTCTGCGGCGGCCTGCAGGATCCGCTGCAAGGTGGCCTGATCGGGCGATTGCCCTGCCTCGGCGCGAATGAAGTAGACGTGCCAGGCGCCGGAGATGCGCAGCGCAGGAACGAGGGTTTGCAGGCGGGTTTCGAGCCGAGCGCGGCGGAACGGCGAAAGGGCGGAAGCGCCCTCAAGGACCATCATGTCCGGGGAACCGTGTCAGAAACGGGGCTGCAGATTGTAACGGAGCCGGTGGATCGGCGTCGGTCGAGCGTGCGGCGGCACGGAATCGGGAAGCGGGAAGCGGCAGGCCGTGGCTAGCTGGCGCCCAACCCTCAGAAACAGCATAAGGCCCGGGTGCGGTGGCACCCGGGCCTTTGTCATTGTGCAGACCACCACCGCAACGACGCTATCGGCAAGGCGCCGCGACGATCGGAGTCGAGCAGGCCTCAGCGGCTGCCGCCCGCCGTGGTGACGGCGCGCTTTTCCAGCGCTTCACGCAGCTGCGCCGGCGGCAGGTAGCCGCCGAGCTGGGTGCCGTCGGGGGCAAAGATCGCCGGGGTCCCGTTGACGCCCAGGCGCTGACCCAGCGTGTATTCCATCGATACCGGGTTCTTGCAATCCTTGGAAGCCACCGGCTGGCCGGACTTGGCCGCCGTCAGTGCCTGCTTGCGGTCGGCGGCGCACCATACCGCGATCATTTCCTTATGGTCCTGGCTGCCCAGGCCCATGCGCGGAAACGCCAGATATTCGACCGCGATCCCCTGCTTGTTGAGCTCGCCGATCTCGCTGTGCAGCTTGCGGCAATAGCCGCATTCCACATCGGTGAAAACGGTCACGGTGTACTTCGGGTTGGCCGGCGCGAACACGATGCGGTCGGCCTTGGGCACCGTCTCCAGCTGCTTGCGACGGTAAGCCAGCAGGCCCGGGCTGGCTGCGAACTGCTTGTTCTGGATGTCGAACGGCTGCGCCTGGATCAGGTAGCGGCCGTCGTCGCTGACGTACAGCACCTGCCCGCCGACCACCACTTCGCGGAACCCGGGGAACGGCGCGGCGCCGATATAGTCCGGCTTGAAGTCCGGATCCAGCGCTTTCAGCGCATTACCCACACGCTGGTCGACATTTCCCGACGCAGCGGCGGCAGGAGCGGCAGCGGGCTTGGCGCCGGCATTGCTTGCCGCAGGCTGCGAGGATTGCGCGCAGGCAGTGAGGCTGAGTGCGCCCAGCAGTGCGGCGATGGCAAGACGATACATTCACGCATCCAGTGGAATGGGGTCGACCGATTCTCGCACAGGGCAGATGAAGCCTGGCAGCGGCCGCGACAGTTTGTTCGCTTCCGGAGGGACCGGTTTATGACACTTGATGGGCACGCAGTGGTGGGCCGACCTGGCGCCGCAGGACGAGCCACCCCAAGCTATCAGCACGTTACGCCCCGGTGCCGCATAGATCTAGCGAGGACATTCCGATAGCCGCAGCGGCTTGCAGGTGGCGAAGTCCACCGATCGGATGCCCACACGCTCGAGGCCGGGACGCCTCCGGCCGATCAACGCTGCGCGCCACGCAATGTTGCCGACAGCTGAGCATGTGACTCACCCGGACATGATCTTGTACGACAAGAATTCCCTCGTTCGCCCCATCAGCCGCGCGGATGATGCCGGGCATGCAGCGTCTGCAGGTGCTGACGCGCCACCAGCGTGTAGATCTGGGTGGTCGAGAGGGAGCTGTGGCCCAGCAGCATCTGCAGCGCGCGCAGGTCGGCGCCGTGATTGAGCAGATGGGTGGCGAAGCTGTGGCGAAGGCCATGCGGGCTGACCGTGGCCGGATCGATGCCGGCCAGCGCCGCGTGGCGCTTGACCAGCGCCCAGAACTGCTGACGGCTGGGCGGCTGGCGCGCCGCGTCGATGAACAATGGCACCTGCCCATCCGCCGCGGGTACCGCCTTGTTGCCGGCAAGCAGCGGGCGCGCCTCGCGCAGATAGCGCTCCAGCCAGTGCTGGGACTCCTCGCCCAGTGGTACCAGACGTTCCTTGCTGCCCTTGCCGGTGACGCGCAGGACGCCCTGCCGCAGGTTGACCCCCACCGCCGGCAAATTGACCAGTTCACTCACGCGCAACCCGGCCGCATACATCAATTCAAGCATGGCGCGGTCGCGCAGCCCCAGCGGCGTCTGCACATCCGGTGCCGCCAGCAAGGCATCGATCTGGGTTTCGGTCAGCGCCTTGGGCAGCGAGCGTGGCAGGCGCGGAGGGTCCAGCAAAACGGTGGGATCGTCGCTGCGCACGCCATCGCGCAGCAACCGCCCATAGAAGGCGCGCAAGGTGGATAACAGCCGGGCATTGCTGCGCGGGCAATAACGCGCCTCGGTGCGCCAGCGCAGGTAGTCGAACAAGGCCGGACGCTGCATCCCTGACAGGCCACCGCCCGCACCATCGCGCCAACGCGCCAGCCCTTCCAGATCGCGCCGGTAGCTCTCCAGCGTCTGTCGCGCCACGCCGTTTTCGGCCCAGAAACGGTCCAGGAAACGCTCGATGGCCGCCGCATCGGCCGCCTGCAAGGGCGGCAGTTGCCGGGCGAGTTGTCGACGTTCGGTGGGGCTGCTGGCAGACATCGCCACAGCATAGAACGTGGCCGGCGGCATGCGCGAGGCCAGGCGTGCCCGGCAACGCGACGCCAAGCTGGCTCGCCACCGCTCAGGCACACCACACCAACGCCTGCAGCGCGCTACCGCAGCGCGGCGTTGCCGTAGCCTTGGCGCCGGCTATGCTCCTGGCATGACGTCCATTCCCGCTCCCCGCGCAGCACGCTCACCTGCCCTGCTGGGCTGGCGGATCCTCGCCCTGTGTTACGACCTCTGGCCAGCGCTGGCGCTCTGGATGCTGGTGTCCACCGGATTCACGCTGGGATTTACCCTGGCCGGACACCCCGCACGCCAGAACATCGCTCCCTTCAGCGCCTGGCAGTGGCTGCTGTGGCTGTGCTGCTGGGGGGTGGCAGGTCTCTACGCCACGGTCAGCTGGCGGCGCGGCGGGCAGACCCTGGGCATGCGCCCGTGGCGACTGCGACTACAGGAGCCACGCCCCACCTGGCGGCAGGCCTGGACGCGTTATGCGGTGGGCACGCTGTCGCTGGCCCTGGCCGGCGCCGGATTCTGGTGGGCATGGGTGGACCGCGACCGGCTGACCTGGCATGACCGCGCGAGCGGAACACGGCTGCAGCGGCCACTCAAGCCAGGTCGCTGACCCGGAGGATCACCAGACGTTCAAGCTATCTGCAAGCAGACCGCAAATGGCACGCGCATCGCATGCATGGTGGCGTTCTCAGGCGGGCGCGCCGCCTGCTGGCTTGGCCAGCGTCATCTAGCGAGAGAACGGGGACGGGCGCCCGATGCATGCCTGCAGCAGGCCTCCCAACAGATACAAGCCCACCAAAAAGGGCAGCACCAAGACAAGGTGACTCGTCGACCAGGACAGCCCGCGTAGCCAGGAATCTGCGCCAATCGCGTCCAGCAACGCAAGCTGCGGGGTCAGGGCAATTGCAGCATTGCAAACCGCCCCTTGTCGTCGCTGCCGGCCTCCTGAGCGATCCACAGGCAGAGTGCTGTGGATATCAGGTACAGCGCACAGCACGATGCCGAACACACTCGGACGCCGCCGATGGATCAACTACTGCGTCGCCGGAACAACCACGCCGAGACGCCCAGCATCACCATCGGTGGCAGCGCGTAGGCGATGCGGTAATCCAGCTTGAGCGCGCCGGCCATGCGGCTGAAGAACAGCTGCAGCAGCCAGAACCCCAGCGCGAACAGGATGCCCAGGAACAAGCGCTTACCCAGGCCGCCGCTACGCAGCGAACCGAACGAGAACGGAATGGCCGCCATGCACAGCGCCAGTACATTGAGCGGGTAGAACCAGCGGCTCCAGTACTGATCTTCGTAGTCGCGCGCATCCAGGCCATTGCGGCGACGGTACTCGATGCTCTGCTCCAGATCGCGGGCAGATAGGTTGCGTGGCTTGGCAAGCCCGGCCGCCAGGGCGGCCGGACTCAGCTGGGATTGCCAGGGCAATTCCGGGAAGGTCTCACGTTGTACCGAGCGTTCCTGAAAGGTGTCGCGGCGCACTTGGCGCAACGTCCAGCGGCCATCACGATGCTCGGCAACGGCCGCGTAGGTCAGCTGTTGCATCCTGCCGGCGGCGTCAAGGTGATAGAGACGTACATCGTGCAGAGCCAGCGCAGTGCCGCCGCTGTCGAGCAACTTTTCTTCGCCGCTCAGCGCATTGAGGAAGGTGTCGCCCTCGCGTGCCCATAGACCGGAATAGCGCGCCATGGCCATGTCGCTGTTGTAACGGGCACTGGTCTTGAGCGTATCGGCCTGGTTCTGCGCCCACGGCCCGATGGTCTCGCCGCTGATCACCATGCTGGCGGTCAACAAGGCCATCGCAGCGACCACCGAGGCGGACATGCGCTTGCGCGAGACGCCCAGCGCGCGCAGTGCGGTCAATTCGGATGTGGCCGCCAGCTGCCCAAGGCCCAGCAGCGCCCCGATCACCGCGGCGGTGGGAAACAAGGTGTAGGCCCGGCGCGGCACCGTGTAGGCCACATAGGCCACGACATGGCCGAACGTGTAGCTGCCCTGGCCGATATTCTTGGCCTCACTGGCGAAGGCGTTCACCAGGTCCAGCCCCAGCAGCACCGTCCAGGTCAGCAACACCGTGAGCAGCACCGCACGGCCGACGTACCAATCATGCACCCGCGGCATCAGCCTCATGCGCGCACCCTCGGACGGCGCACGCGGCCATCGCGCGCATACGCCCAGACCGCCACTGCCAGCAGCGGCAGCGTCAGCCACCATAGGCCCAGCGCAGCCGGAGTCTTGCCGTTGGCGATCCACTGGGTACCGACAATCATCAGATTGGTGCCCACCATGTAGGCCAGGAAGGCCAGCATGATCCGGCCGTAGCGCTGCTGCCGCGGCGCACTGCGCGACAGCGGCAGGGTCAGCAAGGCGAAGGCCAGCGCCAGCAGCGGCGGTGCCAGCCGTTCATGCAGCTGCGCGCGTGCGGCCGGGCGTTCATCGGAGAGCAGCTGCGTAGTCCACATCACTTCCGGGTCGTTGGCGTCATGCACCCGGGTGCGGTCAGGCAAGGCCACATCGTTGCTGGCGAACTTCATCAGGCGGTAGTCCAGGGTGGCACCGGCCGCCGGGCCTTCGATGCGGTAGCCATCCTCCAGGCGCAGGTAGCGGTCGGTCTTGCCTTCGAAGAACATCGCGCCGCGCTGGGCGGTGACCACGTCGAGGCGGTCGTCCTTCTGCCGCTGCAGGAACACCTTGCCCAGGCCCTTGCCGTCGGCGGAAATGGTGGTCAGGTAGACCACGCCACCGCCGGAGAGCGGGGTGAACTTGCCCGACTCCAGCCCGGCCATCAGCACACTGCGGTTGGCGTCTTCCAGCATGGTTTCGGCGGTACGGCTGGCCCAGGGGCCCAGCCACAGCGAGCACAGCCCGATGATCACGACCACCGGCACCACCAGCATCAGCATGGGCCGCAGCATGCGCCTGGGGCCCACACCAATGGCGGTAATGACGGCCATTTCTGAATCGCGGTACAGCCTTGCCAGCGCCAATAGCAGGCCCAGCATCAGCGCCAGTGGCAGGATGATCGGCAGATAGGCGACGAATTGCAGCCCCACCTGCGACAGCAGCAAGCGCGCCGGAATGCGGCCGTCGGCGATATTGCCGAGGATATCCACCAGGACACCGCCGACGCTGACGACCAGCAGCACGATCAAGGTGGCCAGGAAGCTCTGGGTGAAATCGCTAAGCAGATATCGATCGAGCTTCGGCATAGGGTGGGCTTGTTTTAAACTCTCGGATTCGTTCGCGGCGCCGCCAGCCTAGTCAGGTTGGCGTAAACAGCCCGCGATTGTACGGATTTGCCTACGGAATCTGATCAATGGCCCTGCAATTCACCCTGAACCAAGACGCGCCGGCAAGCGCTGCCGTCGACTGCATCGTGGTTGGCGTGTTCGCCGACAAGACCCTCTCGCCCGCTGCCCAGGCGCTGGACAGCGCCAGCCAGGGCCGTTTGACGGCCCTGGTGGCACGCGGCGATGTGGGTGCCAAGACCGGCGCCACCACCCTGCTGCACGACCTGCCCGGGGTCACCGCCCCGCGCGTGCTGGTAGTGGGGCTGGGCGATGCCGGCAAGTTCGGCGTGGCGCCCTACCTCAAGGCGGTGGGCGACGCGACCCGCGCGCTGAAGACCGGCCCGGTCGGCACCGCCCTGCTCACCTTGACCGAATTGCCGGTCAAGGCGCGCGACAGCGCCTGGAACATCCGCCAGGCCATCATCGTCGGCGACCACGCCGCTTACCGCTACACCGCCACGCTGGGCAAGAAGAAGGTCGACGAGACCGGCCTGACCACGCTGGCGATCGCCGGCGACGACGCCCGTGCACTGGCCGTGGGCATCGCCACCGCGGAAGGTGTGGAGTTCGCCCGCGAGCTGGGCAACCTGCCGCCGAACTACTGCACGCCGGCCTACCTGGCCGACACTGCCGCGACCTTCGCCGGCACGTTCCCCGGCGCCGAGGCCGAGATCCTGGACGAGGCGCAGATGGAGTCGCTGGGCATGGGCTCCCTGCTGTCGGTGGCGCGTGGCTCGGCCAACCGCCCGCGGCTGATCGTGCTGAAGTGGAGCGGCGGCGGCGACGCGCGTCCCTACGTGCTGGTTGGCAAGGGCATCACCTTCGACACCGGCGGCGTCAACCTCAAGACGCAAGGCGGTATCGAGGAAATGAAGTACGACATGTGCGGCGGCGCCAACGTCATCGGCACCTTCGTGGCCACGGTCAAGGCCGAGCTGCCGATCAACCTGGTGGTGGTGGTGCCCGCGGTCGAGAACGCCATCGACGGCAATGCCTATCGCCCCTCCGATGTGATCACCAGCATGTCCGGCAAGACCATCGAAGTCGGCAATACCGACGCCGAAGGTCGCCTGATCCTGTGCGATGCGCTGACCTACGCCGAGCGCTTCAACCCCGAAGCCCTGGTGGACGTGGCCACGCTGACCGGTGCCTGCATGGTGGCGCTGGGCCACCAGACCGCCGGCCTGATGAGCAAGCACGACGACCTGGCCAACGAGCTGCTCGGCGCGGGCGAGCACGTGTTCGACCGCGCCTGGCGCCTGCCGCTGTGGGACGAATACCAGGGCCTGCTGGATTCCACCTTCGCCGACGTCTACAACATCGGCGGCCGCTGGGGCGGCGCCATCACCGCCGGCTGCTTCCTGTCGCGCTTCACCGAGAACCAGCGCTGGGCGCACCTGGACATCGCCGGCGTCGCCAGCGACGAAGGCAAGCGCGGCATGGCGACCGGCCGCCCGGTGGGCCTGCTGACCCAATGGTTGCTGGACCGCGCCGAAGGTGGGAATTGACAATCGGGAATAGGGAATCGTGAAAGCCCTTTCCTTTCAGGCACCGCCGCGACCTTCGAGGTCGCGGCGGTGCCGTGACCATTCCCAATTCTCCTCTCCCGATTCCCTGCCCTGATGCCCCGTGCCGACTTCTACCTGATCGCCAAGCCGCGCTTCCTCAACGAACCGCTGCGGCTGGTCTGCGAGCTGGCGCGCAAGGCCAACGACGCCAACCTGTCCACACTGATCCTGGCGCGCGATGCGCAGCAGGCCGAAGCGCTGGACGACCTGCTGTGGGCGTTCGACGACGAGGCCTACGTACCGCATCAGATCGCCGGCACCGATGAGGAAGACGAACTGGCACCGGTGCTGATCGCCCCCCCTGAATTCGCCGCGCCGTCGCGCCCGCTGGTGATCAACCTGCGCGACGATCCCTACCTGGGCGCCTGCGACCGCGTCCTGGAAGTGGTGCCTGCCGACCCCGCCGCCCGCGAACCGCTGCGCGAACGCTGGAAGCAGTACAAGGCCCTGGGCCTGGAGCTCACCAAGTACGACATGTGAGTGCGGCGGGGATTGGGGAGTTGGGATTGGAGATTCGTCACAGCGGTTTTGCGCGCTTCCATAGGCTGCAGCCAACGATGAA
The DNA here is from genome assembly GCF_000454545.1 of Xanthomonas cassavae CFBP 4642. Classification (NCBI taxonomy): domain Bacteria; kingdom Pseudomonadati; phylum Pseudomonadota; class Gammaproteobacteria; order Lysobacterales; family Lysobacteraceae; genus Xanthomonas; species Xanthomonas cassavae. Next base: position 1,340,789 of record NZ_CM002139.1, on the reverse strand, counting down.
TCCGAAATCGCCACCCTCCGTTCCATAGCACCATCGCTGCCATTGATGCGTGGGTTGCCAGTGATTCCCACAGGCTCCATGACCCAACAAATCCCGAATCCCGAATCAACGAATCCCAGCCCTTCTATGACCACCCTCGCCTCCAGCTACGACCCCGCTTCCTTCGAATCGCGCTTGTATGCGCAATGGGAGGCGGCCGGCTATTTCGCGCCGTCCGGCAAGGGTGAGCCGTATACCGTGCTGCTGCCGCCGCCCAATGTGACCGGCACGCTGCACATGGGGCATGCGTTCCAGCAGACGTTGATGGACGCGCTGGTGCGCTATCACCGCATGCGCGGGTACGACACCTTGTGGCAGGTGGGCACCGACCATGCCGGCATCGCCACCGAGATGGTGGTGTCGCGCAACCTGGCCCTGGAAGGCAAGGGCGAAACGCGCGACTCGCTCGGCCGCGAGGGCTTCATTGCCAAAGTGTGGGAATGGAAGGCCGAATCCGGCGACACCATCGAGCGCCAGATGCGTCGCCTGGGCACTTCCAGCGATTGGTCGCGCAGCACCTTCACCATGGACCCGCAGCCGTCGGCGGCGGTCAACGAAGCGTTCGTGCGCTGGTACGAGCAGGGCCTGATCTATCGCGGCCAGCGCCTGGTCAACTGGGATCCGGTGCTGAAGACCGCGATCTCGGATCTGGAAGTGGAAAACGTCGAAGAAGACGGCTTCTTGTGGTCGATCCGCTATCCGCTGGCCGATGGCGTCACCTACGAGCACGTCGAGCACGATGCCGACGGCAACGAGACGCTGCGCGAAACCCGCGATTACCTGGTGGTCGCCACCACGCGCCCGGAGACCATGCTGGGCGACACCGCGGTGATGGTGCATCCGGAAGATCCGCGCTACGCCACGCTGCACAGCGCCCGCATCGTGCTGCCACTGACTGGCCGGCAGGTGCCGGTGATCACCGACGATTATGTCGACCGCGCCTTCGGCACCGGCGTGGTCAAGGTCACGCCTGCGCATGATTTCAACGATTATCAGGTCGGTGAACGACATAACCTCCCGTTAGTGAACTTGTTCACGGCTGAGGCAAAGATTGTCGATCCACGCACGCAGTATCCGGACGACCTGTATCCCTTCGTCGAACCAGGCATCGATTGGCGCGGACTCAACCAAATCCAGCGCAAACGTACCGGCCAGCATCTTGCGTATTCGATCCCTTCAATTTATGTGGGGCTGGACCGCTATGACGCTCGCAAACTTGTCTTAGCCCATTTGGAAGACGAAGGTCGATTGGTGGAAACCAAGCCGCACAAGCTGCAGGTACCGCGTGGCGACCGCACCGGCCAGGTGATCGAGCCGTATCTCACCGACCAGTGGTTCGTGAAGATGGACGCGCTGGCCAAGCGCGGCCTGGAGCTGGTCGAAAGCGGCCAGGTCAGGTTCGTGCCGCCGAACTGGATCAACACCTATCGCCACTGGATGGAGAACATCCAGGATTGGTGCATCAGCCGTCAGCTGTGGTGGGGCCATCGCATTCCGGCGTGGTTCGACGACGCAGGCAAGTGCTACGTCGGCCATGACGAAGCCGAGGTGCGCGCCAAGCACGGTTTGGGTGCCGACATCGCCCTGCACCAGGACAGCGACGTGCTGGAAACCTGGTTCTCCTCGCAACTGTGGCCGTTCTCCACGCTGGGCTGGCCGGATGCGAACGCGATGGCCGAGCGCGGCTTCGAGCGCTACCTGCCGTCGTCGGTGCTGGTCACCGGCTTCGACATCATCTTCTTCTGGGTGGCGCGCATGATCATGGCCACCGACAGCTTCACCGGCCAGGTGCCGTTCCGCGATGTCTACATCACCGGCCTGATCCGCGATGCGCAGGGCCAGAAGATGTCCAAGTCCAAGGGCAATGTGCTCGATCCGCTGGACATCATCGACGGCATCAACATCGAGGATCTGGTGGCCAAGCGCACCGGCGGTTTGATGCAGCCGCGCATGGCCGAGAAGATCGAAAAGGCCACCCGCAAGGAATTTCCGGACGGCATCATCGCCCACGGTGCCGATGCGCTGCGCTTCACCATCGCCGCGCTGGCCACGCATGGCCGCGATATCAAGTTCGACCTGGGACGGGCAGAGGGCTACAAGAACTTCTGCAACAAACTGTGGAATGCCACGCGCTTTGTGTTGATGAATAGCGAGGGTGCGCGCTTCGCCGGCGTGCCGCGCCCGCGCACCGAGACCGAAAAGTGGATTCTGGCGCGACTGGACAAGGTCGCTGCAGAAACCCACGCGCATTACGCCAACTACCGCTTCGACCTGCTGACGCAATCGTTGTACGAGTTCGCCTGGAACGCGTTTTGCGACTGGTTCGTGGAGCTGTCCAAGCCGGCGCTCAGCGATGCCATGCAGGACAGCGATGCGGCCGCCAGCACCCGCCACACCCTGCTCTATGTGCTCGAAGCCCTGCTGCGCCTGCTGCACCCGCTGATCCCGTTCGTCACCGAGGAACTGTGGCGGCAGGTCGCTCCGCGCCTGGGCATCACCGACGCCACCATTTCCCTGCAGGCCTTCCCGCAGGCCAATGACCTCGATACCGGCGGCTACGCCGGTGCGGAAGCCGATGTCGAATGGCTGAAGTCGATGGTGTCGGCACTACGGCGCGTGCGCAGCGAATTGAACGTGCCGCCCTCCAAGCAGGTGCGTCTGTTGCTGCAGGCCGGCAACGCCGACGACCGTGCGCGCGTGGCGCGCTTCGCATCGCAGCTGTCCTTCCTGCTCAAGCTCGAAGCGATCGACTGGCTGGATGCCGGCCAGGACACACCGCCCTCGGCCACCGCCATCGTCGGCGAGCTGACGCTGCTCGTGCCGCTGGAAGGCCTGGTCGACATGGATGCCGAACGCACCCGCCTGGACAAGGAAATCAAGCGCGTGGAAAGCGAAATCGGCAAGTGCAACGGCAAGCTGGGCAACGCCACCTTCGTGCAGAACGCGCCGGCCGCGGTGGTCGAGCAGGAGCGTGCACGCCTGAACGACTGGACGGTGCAGCTGACCGGCCTGCGCGAGCAGCGCGCCAAACTCTGAGGCAATGCATCACGCCCTTGCGCGATAGCGCACGATCCGGCTCGGCGTCTCTCGAGACCTGCGAGCCGGAGCAGCCCGACGCAGCGGTCTGCGTTGAACAGCGCGCTGGCGATGTCCGGACTGCTCATTACTGCTAAAGCACTCCTGTCGGGGTGCATCGCATCGGGCATCATGTGCGCATGAAGATCTATCTCGTTGGCGGCGCTGTCCGCGATGCCTTGCTCGGTCAGCCGGCCGGAGACCGCGATTGGGTGGTGGTCGGTGCCGATCAGGCGCAGATGCAAGCGCAGGGATTCAAGCCGGTGGGCAAGGACTTCCCGGTGTTCCTGCATCCGCGTAGCGGCGAGGAATATGCACTGGCGCGCACCGAGCGCAAATCGGGCCGGGGCTATCGCGGCTTCGTGGTGGATGCCGATCCATCGGTGACGCTGGAAGAAGATCTGCTGCGGCGTGACTTCACCATCAATGCCATTGCCCGCGACGAAGACAGCGGCGCGGTGGTGGACCCGTATGGCGGTACGCGCGATCTGCAGGCGCGCATCCTGCGTCATGTGGGACGGGCGTTTATCGAAGATCCCGTGCGCGTTCTGCGTGCGGCACGTTTCATGGCGCGGTTCGCCCCGCTTGGCTTTACGCTGGCGCCGGAGACCGCAGCGCTGATGCGTGAAATGGCGGCCAGTGGCGAGCTGGACAGCCTGGTGCCCGAGCGCGTCTTGCAGGAACTGCGCCGGGCGTTGAGCTGCACCCGGCCGTCGGCATTCTTGCGCACCCTGCACGACACCGATGCACTGCGCGTCATCCTGCCGGAAATCGATGCGCTGTACGGCGTGCCGCAGCGCGCCGACTTCCACCCGGAGGTGGATACCGGCGTTCACCAGGAGATGGTCAGCGACATGGCCGCACGTCTGGCGCCCGGCGATGCGCTGATCGGCTTTGCCGCGCTCACCCATGACCTGGGCAAGGCACTGACGCCACCTGAGCAATGGCCTCGTCACCTGATGCACGAGCAGCGCGGTGTCGACCCGCTGCTGGTGCTGTGCGAACGGCTCAAGGTGCCGCAGGACTATCGCCAGTTGGCCGTCACCGCCTGTCGCGAGCACCTCAACATTCACCGTCTGGCGGAACTGCGCAACAGCACCGTGCACGACTTGCTGGTGCGGTGCGATGGCTTTCGCCGGCCCGAGCGCATCGCGCAGCTGGCCCTGGTGTGCGAGGCCGACAAGCGTGGTCGCCTGGGCAGCGAAGAAACAGCCTACCCGCAAGGCGAACAGCTCAAGCGCCTGCATGCAGCAGCACTGGCGATCAATGCGCGCGACCTGGCCGCGACCGGCTTGCAAGGACCGCAGATCGGGCAGGCCTTGGCGAAGGCGCGGATTGCCGCAATCGCGGCGGTGCGCAACCACGCTCAATAAGGCCGCCTTCCGCGCATGAACAGCAGGCGCTCAACCGATGTGCACCATATGGCCTGTACAGGGCGGTGTCGTTCTTGGTGCAGGCCAAACCCGCCACAGCCAGGTGAGCGCGTCACTGGCTACGGGGGCGGCAGCAAGGAATTATGCATTGGCTTGCGCAGCAGCCCTCACATGATCTGCAGGAGCGGGGCCTCTTTCCGAATGCCCATAGACGATACGTGTCGCAAGTCCGCACCACGCAATGTGCATCTGGCAAGCCACCATGCAAGGTCTGGCAGGCCTCTACTCGATCGAACACCATGACCTGATGGCAGGCCGATACTGAGAGCCAAACCAGCATGCTCTGACCGTCCCAGGCAGCGCCTGCATTCGCGACGTCCCCGGCACTACTTACAGCTTGAAATTCAGGCTCAGCATGAACGACCGGCCGTTCTTGTAGAGGTAGTATGGCTGGTTCTTGTTGCCGATGTAGCTGAAGTAGGTTTCGTCCAGCAGATTGGTGGCTTCCAGCGCTACCCGCAGCCGCTCGGTGGCCTGGTAGCCGAACGAGGCATCGACCTGGGTGAAGGCATCGGTCATCTGCTGGCCGTTGAGCCGGCCGATCTGGGTGAAGTATTCCGAACGCCAGCCCAGGTTCACCCGCGCACTCCACTTGCCCTGCTCATAGTACGGGCTGATGTTGTAGGCGTTGCGCGAGTTGTACGGCAGGCTGTAGTCGCCGTCGGTATTGGAGTCGGAGTAGGTGTAGTTGGCCACCACGCCAAACCCGTTACCGAAGTTGTGCTGCAGGTCGAGCGCCACGCCCTGTACCTTGGCATCGCCGGCATTGGTGGGCACCGAGGTCTGATAGGTGCTCGACCCACCGGTGGCGTTGTTGAAGAACACCCGGTCTTCCACCGTGGTCAGGATGTAGTTGGAGATATCGCGCGAGAAGAACTCGCCGCTGAGCAGGCTGCTGTCGGCGAAATACCATTCCAGCGACGCGCCCAGGTTGGTGGACTCGTACGGGCTCAGGCCAGGATTGCCGGTGGAGGCGGTGAGCGTGGTGTCGTCGGTGGCCACGTACGGGGTCATGTTGGTGTAGCGCGGCCGCGCGATGACCTTGGAGGCGGCAAAACGCAGCATCAGGTCATCGCGCAGGTCATAGGCGATGTTGAAGGCCGGCAACCATTTGCCGTAGCTGCTGAGAAAATTGACCGGCGTGTAGTTGCCGCCCGGCGCATAGCTGAAACCATCGGTGGAATCGCGGGTATGCACGTAGCGCACGCCGATGTTGCCGCGATAGCGCTCGCCGGAGAAGTTGCCCTGCAGGAACCAGGCGCGGTTCTGCTCCTCGATGCTGTAATTGCCTGCGTAGCTGATCGGAAAACCGGCATCGCCTTCCAGATCACCGATGTAGCGACCGATCGCACCGCGACCGATGGTGGACCAGCGTTGCATGTCGGCGCTGGTGGACAAGCCATCCAGGTGACCGGGTGGCGTGGTGCCTGGCGAAAAATCCGCCAGCGTACTGCCATCGTTCGGCGCCCAGGTGCGGCTATAGGATGACTGTCCGGTGGCGTGGTTGGTGAGCTTGATGCCGGTAAGGATCTGCGTGAACGGCCCCCATTCCACCGCATGGTCGAAATCCAGCTGCAGGTAACGCTCCTTGTCGTACTGCGGGCTGTGGCTGGCCGAGACATTGTTGAGCTGCATCGCCGTCGTATTGGTCGGCTCGGTGCTGTAGTCCATCGCGGTGCGGCGCCCGTCGATGGTGTAGCTGTAGCCGGCCAGGTTGCGGAACTGGATGCCGTAGATGCGCTCGGCACCGCCTTGCGAGCTGGTGTAACCGACCTGGCTGGAGGCATTCCAGCCATCGCCATGCCAGTCGGCGCGCAGATGGATGCTGCCGGTGCTGACATCGCTGTTGCGCAGGTAGCCATCCAGGAACGTGGTGGACCGATCGCCGAAGGTCCCGGAGGTGGCCACGCCGTTTTCGAAGCCCAGCGCCCGTGCATCGCCGGGATTGGATCCCCAGTAGCCGTAGCGGCTCTGGTTGTAGTTGTCGAAATTTTCGGTGACGTACAGACCGGTCAGGTTGAGCTCGAAGTCGGCATCGGGCTTCCACTGCAGCGCAGCGCTGATGCCATCGCGTTTACGCGTCTGTTGGAACAACGCGATGTTGATCGAGATGGGAAACACGCCAGTGTTGTTGCCGACCGCCGCAGGCGGAAATGCGGCGCCGGCAACATCGTCGTAACCGAAGATCTCCACGCCTTCGCGGCGCAGCACGCGCTGGGAGTGCATCACCGAGGCCAGTATGCCGAAGGTCTCGTCCTGGTTCTTCCAGCTGTAGAGCGCGGAGGCGTTCGGCTTGCCCTCATCGGAACGATCGTTGTAGCCATAGCTCACTGTCCCGGTGAGCGTGTTGCGACCGAGCTCCAGCGGCTTGCGGGTGTGCACGATCACGGTGCCGCCGATGGAGCCTTCGTCGATCCGCGCCTCCGGGGTCTTGTAGACCTCCATCAGGCCCACCACTTCCGGCGCCAGCGTGCTGTAGTTGAACGAACGGCTGTCCGGGTCGTTGGGGTCGCCACCCCAACTGGTGGAGGCGATGGTCTGACCGTTGAGCAGGACCCGGTTGAGCGCCGGATCGGTCCCCAGGATGCTGACCTTTTCGCCTTCGCCGAACTGACGATCCACGGTAATGCCGGAGAGCCGCGATAGGGATTCGGCCACGTTGGTATCGGGGAACTTGCCGATGTCTTCGGCACTGATCGCATCCACGATCGCGTCGGCATTGCGCTTGACGTTGAGCGCCTTGCCCAGGCTGGCCTGGTAGCCAACGACCTTGATTTCGTCCAGCGTGGAGACCGACGGATTGGTCGGCGGTGCCGCAGTGGCTTGTGCAGGCGGCGATGAAACCGGCGCTGGTGCGGGCTGCTGTTGCGCGAACGCTGGAAGCGCCTGCGCGCCACTCAGCGCGGCGCCACCGATCAGCAGCGCGCGAACCGCAACACCCAATGGCGCGCGCGGCGGCGATTGGCTGCGCACGACAATGTGCGATGACGCGCCTGCGCCCCCTCTCGGCCCGGCGATCGCAGCGGTGGGCAAGCGCCTCGCGGGAACAGCAGGCGACACCGAAGCGCAACGATCAGGCGCAGCGATTGGCTGCGCGGCAGAAGTGCAGATTGCATCGACAGACAACGACAACAGACGGGGAAACAGCATTGCATTGACCTCGTGGCGGAGACGTCAGGCCGCAACCGATCGGTTGCACTGGAGCGCGGCGCGCGCGGTGCTGCACTCCGTCCCCTGCGCCGGAATGCAAGCAATGACCCACACGCGCATTCCGCGTGCAGACCGGACTACCAGACCGCAGCACGGGCGGCTGGTAACGAAGTGATCGAATGGAACAGGCTCCTGTTCGCTGACAACGTTATCAGCGAAGGTGCCTTCCGATAGTGGCACTGTCAACCAGTGGTCAGAAATGCCTGGATTTATGCGAGATACGCTGTGGTCGCCGTCGATAACGGAATAGCAGCGTGACCTATCGCAGTCCTGATGGCTGCACATGCAGACCACTGCGCCAGGCAGCGTGACGTGGAAAGGCTGCGCAGCGAAATGTTGCGATGCAAGACGTGGTGGTTGCGGGGTGTGGTACGCGAGCTGATGCCTCACTCAATGGTTTTGGCTCGCCACGCCTAAACTATGCAAGCGTGGATGCTCGCCATGGTGCCGATACCCACCTGATGCGGTCATGACACGCGATTGGCATCAATTCGTTCGCGCAAGCTTCCGCGGAAGGTCGCCTCTCCGCACGCAGCATGCACACAGCACACTGACGCTGCTGCGATCACCTGTCGACGGGTATCGGAATCAATGCGTTTGCGCGCACCGCTGCGTCCGCAGCCACTGCGCCGCCGCAGCGATGGCATCGACCTGCGGGTCCAGCGCCACGTCCGGTTGCAATGCGCCATCCAGACGCTGTGCATTGCGGTCCTGCGTCGCACTGCTGGCAATTGCAAGAACGCCGCCACCGGGCAGATCGACCGAGCGATTGCTGGTGGTCTGCCCCGCACTCGCTTGGCCGAAGCTACGCGTTGCCGGGTGGCCACGGAATGCGATGGCGACCATCTCGCCCGCGCTTGCCGTGTGTGGCCCGATCAGCAGGGCTACCGGGCGCTCGGTTTGCGACGCGCGCGCGCCGGCAGTCGGCCTCGCATGCCAGGGCGTCTGCCGCCCTGCTGAGTCGACGAAGTACCCGAGTGACTGGTCACCCAGCAACGATTGCAACCCATTGACCATCGGCCACATCGTGCCGCCGGTGTTCTGTCGCAGATCGATGACCCATCCGCAGCGCGCTTGCGCTGCCATGCCATCCAGCGCGGCGGCAAGCGCACGTTGATAGGCGCCCCTGACATCACCGGACGAGGTCATCAAGCCAGTCACCTCGACATAGCCCACATCCGGCGGCAGCAAGCGTGCCTGCACTGCGGGTCGCGCGGCGGCGCGCGCCTCCATCTGGCGCCGCGCCGTGGGGCGCATCAGGAAGCTGTGGCCGTCATCGAGCTCGGCGATCAGCGCATCGATGGCGGCGTACGCGTCGGCTTCGCGCATGCCTGCGGCCTGCGCGCGCAGCTGTGGCTCGCGGGTGGCCCAGTCGATGCGGGTGCGCTGCAGTGCGTGGTCACGGATGGCCGGGATGGCAACGTCGAGGATCGCGGACGCCGGTGCAGCATCAACGATGGCCTGCGCCATCAGACGCAAACCGGTCACCTCGACCGCACCGTCCCCTCGCAGCACCACGCCGACTGCCAATCGACTTGCTTGCGAGGGAATCTGCATCGCAATGCGACGTTGTGCCTGGGCATTGCCACTTACCCGATCAGCCTGCGAGGTTTCGAATGCCAGGACCTTGCCTTGCGCATCGACTGCGCGCATCCACAGGTTTGCACCCTGCATCGCTTGAGATGCCTGCAAAAGGCCGTCCAGCGCCAGCGACTGACCCCGCAGCGCAGCGGCATCCAGTTGCACGGCCACTGCACCGAAGGCGGCCGTGCGATTGGCAGCGGCGGTCAGACGTAGCCGGGCGCCCTCGGCCGCCTGCACATCCCCCTGCGCTACCTCCAATCGGTAGTCCGTGCCGCCGGCAACCAGCTGCCAGGGTGCGGCAGCGGCAGCGGTCGCGTGCATGCAAAACAGCAACCACCCCACCCACCACCAGCGCATCCGTGCGTTGCTCATCGGTACTGCCTTGTCCTTGAGTTGATGCCGACTCTAGCAGCCACGGCGTGCCCCGGGTGGATGGCAGCGCCACCCACCTCGCAGCCACCATGATTCGGCCGCTGATCCGCACGTAACGGCAACGGCACCGCAACCCGTCCGGAGGGGTGCCTGGCAGGCATTGCCGCTGCTGTAACTACCGCAATGCCTGAACACCCATGCCGGGAGCTAAGGACGCTTCAACGTCAGCACTACACCCGGACACGCCAGACGTCATTGCCACCTGCAGACACAGCCCATGGGATGTACCTGCCCGAAAGCAGGCGCCACCATCATGCGTGCCCTCAGTCGCGCTGCCCGGCCACCCAGGTGCCCAGCACCTGCACATTGGCGTCCACCAGCACCAGATCGGCCTGGTAGCCGGGTGCGATGCGGCCCAGACGCTCGCCCAGGCCGATGCACTGCGCCGGATAGGTGGACGCCATGCGTGCGGCTTCGGCCAGGTCCACGCCCAGCCAGCGCACGCTGTTGCGCACGGCGGTGGCCATGTCCAGCGCCGAGCCGGCAAGAGCGCCGTCGGCATTGCGCACCACCCCATCCACCGCAGTGATGGTTTCGCCATAGAGGTCGAAGCTGGGGCTGTCGCTGCCGACCATCGGCATGGCGTCGGTCACCAACAGCAGCTTGCCGCGCGGTTTGGCCGCCAGCGCCACCCGCAGGCTGGCCGGATGCACGTGCACGCCATCGACGATGACGCCGCACCACACGTCGGGATCTTCCAGCGCGGCGCCCACGGCATTGGGCTCGCGCCCGGCCAGTTGCGACATCGCGTTGTACACGTGCGTGAAGCCGCTGACGCCGGCAGCGATGCCATCGCGCGCCTGTTCGTAGGTTGCCGCAGTGTGGCCGGCGAACACGATTGCACCGCCAGCCACGAACGCACGGATGTCCTCCACCGGCACGCGCTCGGGGGCGAGCGTAATCAGGGTGACGCCATTGTCCAGCGAGGTATCGACGGCGATTTCATACGCGTCCGGCAAACGGAATTTGTGCGCGTCGTGGGTGCCTTTGCGCGCGGGGCTCAGGTAGGGCCCTTCCAGATGGATGCCAAGCACGCCGGGCACGCCTTGTGCGATGGCCTGGCGGGTGGCTTCGATCGCTTCGGCCATCACTTCGGCGGTGTCGCTGATCAAGGTCGGCAGCATGCCGGTGGTGCCGAAGCGGCGGTGTGCTGCCGCGATGGTCGCCAGCGCCTGCGGGTTGCGGGCGTTGTTGAGCAATACCCCGCCGCCGCCGTTGACCTGGATGTCGATGAAGCCCGGCAGCAAGGTGGCGCCGCCCAGGTCCACGCGCGTGTGCGCCTGCGCCACACGTACATCGCCGGCCGGCACGACCGCCTGGATCTGCGCACCGTCCAGCAGCACGGCCAGGTCATCCTGCAGACCGCCGTCGGTCAACACACGTGCATTGCACAGCGCTTGAATCGGGGAAGCATCCATGTTCAAACGGTTTCCGTGACCTTGTTCAAGTGCGGCGGCAGATCGGGATGATGGCCGCGCTGCAGTGCCAGCGCATTGATCGCGCGATAGAAGCTCTGCACGGTCAGCAGCGGCGCACACACCGGGTGCGCGGCCTCTGCCAACGGCAGATCGCCATCGGGCGCGGCCAGCCACACCTGCGCACCACGTGCGCGGAATTCTTCGGCCAGCGCGCGCGTGCCGGCACCGGTCTCGTCGGGCTGGGCGAACACCAGCACCGGGAAACCCGGGCCAACCAATGCCATCGGCCCGTGTCTGACCTCGGCCGAGCTATAGGCCTCGGCATGCAGGCCGCAGGTTTCCTTGAACTTCAGCGCCGCCTCCTGCGCCGCGCCCAGGCCCAGGCCGCGGCCGAGCACGAACAGGTTATGCGCAGGGGTCAAACCGGTGGTCAGTGCGGACCAGTCGGCCTGCCAGGCGCTGCGCAGTTGTTGCGGCAACGCATCCACTGCGGCGAGCAGTGCGGGGTCGTTTTTCCACACGGCGCCAAGGTGCAGCACCGCCGCGAGCGAGGCGAGATAGCTTTTGGTGGCGGCAACGCTTTTTTCCGGGCCGGCACCAAGCGCAATCACCACATCGGCCAGCTGCGCCAGCGGCGAATCTTCCACGTTGACCAGCGCGACCACGCGTGCACCGGCGGCCTTGGCGGCTTCGGCATTGCGCAGCAGATCCGGGCTCCTGCCCGATTGCGAAATCACCATATACAGCGCGCCGCGCAGCTGCAGCGGTGCGGCATACACCGAGCCCACCGACGGCGACGCAGAGGCGGTAACAATGCCCAGCTGCGTCTCGAACAGGTACTTGGCATACGTGGCGGCGTGATCGGAGCTGCCGCGCGCGCAGGTCACCACGAACGGCGGCGGGTTATCGCGCAGCGACTGCGCCAGCGCGGCGATGGTGCCGGCGTTACGCGCGAACTGTGCGGCCACCACATCGGCGGTCTGTGCCGCCTCGCGGAACATCAGGGTATCGGTTTCCTGGGGGAGGTTCATCGGAGCTCAGGCGGATTCGGGGGGAAGGGGCTTGCTGGCCGGCGTCTGCGCCGGTGCGGTGGAGCCGCGCACCACCAGCTGCGGCACGAAGCCGCGGTTCTGCAGCTGCGCGGGTTGGTCATCGTAGGCATCGCTGCGCAGCTGGCTGATCAACAGGCGTGCGGCGTGCCGCGCGATGTCGTCGGTGGCCTGCTTGGCCGTGGTCAGCGCCGGCCACGACTGCCGCGAGAACGGGCTGTCCTCGAAGCCGGCGATCGACAACTGGTACGGCACGTTCATGCCGGTGGACTTGGCTGCGGCCAGCACGCCGGCGGCGATTTCGTCGTTGCTGCCGAAGATGGCGGTGGGCGGCTCGCGCAGCGACAGCAACCGACGCGCGCCACGGAAGCCATCGTCGAAGGTGTAGTCGCCGGGAATCACCAGGTGCTTGTCCAGGCTGATGCCGTAATCCTTCAACGCGGCCTCGTAACCGGCGTAGCGCTCGCCGCTGGAGCGATGCTGCGGGCCGCCCCACAGGAAGCCGATGCGCTGGTGGCCGAGCTGGATCAGATGCTCGGTGATTTCATACGCGGCATCGCGGTCGTCGATATACACGCACGGGCCATCGCCCGGATCGTCGGTGGCGGCGATGATGCGCACGCTTTTGATACCGCGCGCGGCCAGACCGGCGAGCAGCTCGGGGCGCTCGGACATCGGCGCGGTCAGCACCACGCCAGCCAGGCGCGAGCGCTGCACCCACTCGGCCAGTTCCTCGGCCAGCAACGGCGAGGTGGAATCGCAGGGATGGATCTGCAATCCGAAGCCGGTTTCGCGGCAGGCGGCGAGCACGCCGTTCTGGATGCCGATGATGTGGTACGGGTTGGGGTTGTCGTAGACCAGGCCGATCACGAACGGCGTGCCGCTGCGCAGGTTGCGCGCAGACGGATCGGGTTCGTAGTCGAGATCGGCGATGGCGCGCAGCACGCGCGCGCGCGTGGCCTGCATCACCGAGGGCTCGTTGTTGATCACCCGCGACACGGTCTTCAACGAGACCTTGGCGCGCTCGGCGACGTCTTTGATGGTGGGCCTGCGCATGGGTATGCCTTGGTCGTCGGAACGCATCATGCCGCGTCGCTCACTTGGCCTGGGCCGGCAGGCCCACGCGGTGACCGCGCAGCGAATAGAACAGGATGTACAGATAGCACGGCACCATCAGCGCAGCGAACACGACCTGGAAGTCGTAATGCTGTTTGAGGATGGCGAACAGCTGCGGAATGATCGCGCCGCCGGCAATGCCCATGACCAGCAACGCCGAGCCGATTTCGGTGAGACGGCCGAGCCCGCGGATGGCCAGCGGAAAGATCGCCGGCCACATCATTGCGTTGGCAAAGCCGAGCGCGGCGACAAAGCCCACCGACACGTAGCCATGGGTGAACAAGGCGCCCAGCGAGAACAGCACACCCAGCACCGCCGACACGCTCAGGTAGCGCGCCTGCGAAATGACAGTGGGGATCAGCACCAGGCCGGCGATGTAGCCCATCAGCATCGCGCCCAGCGTGTAGGAGGTAAACAGCTTGGTGCTGTCCAGCGGCAGGTTGAACCCATGCCCGTAGGTGCCGATGGCATCGCCGGCCATCACTTCCACGCCCACATAGACGAACAGGCACAGCACGCCCAGCCACAGATGCGGAAACTGGAAGATGCTGTGCTTCTGCACGCCGGTCTTGGCGCCGGGCGTGGCATTGGCCTCGGACGCCTGGAGTTCCGGCAGTGGCGAGAACAGCACGCCGATGGCCAGCAACAGCAGCACGCCGGACATCACCAGATACGGTGCGTGGATCTTGGCGGCAAACGCTGTGAGCAAGGTTTCCTTGGTCGCTGCATCGGCGCTGGCCACCTGCGCGGATAGATCGCCGATGCCGTGCAACACCAGCGAGCCGATCAGGATCGGCGCCAGGATGCCGGCGATCTTGTTGCAGATGCCCATCAGCGCGATGCGGCGCGCCGCGCTTTCGATCGGCCCGAGAATGCTGATGTACGGGTTGATCGCGGTCTGCAGCAAGGCCAGGCCGCTACCGATCACGAACAGCCCGCCCAAGGCGCCCGGATACCAGCGCTGGGTGGCGAACTGGCCAAAGCCCGCCGCGCCCACCGCCATCACCACCAGGCTCAGCGCCAGGCCCTTCTTCATGCCGGTGCGCTTGAGAATCCACGACGCCGGCAGCGCCAGGAAAAAGTACGACAGGTAGAACACCATCAGCACCAGGAAGGCGTTGACCTCGTTGAGATCGAACGCCAGCCGCACGAAGGTGATCAGCGGCCCGTTGATCCAGGTGAAAAAGCCGATGATGAAGAACAGCACGCCGACGATGGCGATCGAGACAACGGGATTTGCGGGCCTGGCAGTAGTCATGGATCGGCTGGCTCTGAAGTTGTCGTGGGGGAGGCCGTTGGCGTCAGCGGCGCAGTTCGGCGACGAAGTCGTAGAAGTCGTTGTGGCAATAGGTGTCGGTCAGTTCGATCGCGCTGCCGTCGCGGGCGTAGCCCACGCGCAGCACGTGCAGGATCGCCTCGCCGGTCTTCATGCGCAGATGTTCGGCCAGCCGTGCCGGCAGGTTGATCGCGCGGAAGTACTGCAGTGCGCGCACCACCGGGGTGCCTTGCGCATCCAGATAGCTGTAGAGCGAATCGCCCACCTGCTGTGGGTCGGCCACGATGCGCTGCGGCAGCACGGCATGTTCGTAGGCCATCACGCGGTCGTCGGCGCTGCGCAGACGCGTCAGCGAGGCCACCGATGCGTCCGGGGACAGGCCCAGCCGCAAGATCTCTTCGCCGTGGGCCGGGCGCAGGCGCCGCTCCAGCCAGCGCGTGCCCGGCTCGTAGCCCTTGATGCGCAGCGTCTCGCTGAAGCTGGTGAGGCCGCTGAGCTGGTGCTGGATCTGGGTGGTGACGAAGGTGCCGGCGCCCTGCCGGCGCGACACCAGGCCTTGTTCGACCAGCACGTCGACCGCCTGGCGCAGGGTGACCCGCGAGATCTGCAGGCGCTCGCACAGCTGGCGCTCGGCCGGCAGCGCCTCGCCGGCCTTCCATCGACCGCCACGGATGGCATCGGTGAGCTTGCCGGCCAGTTGCAGGTACAGCGGGGTCGGCGCGGACGCGTCCAGGTGCAGCTCGTCCAGTCGCTTGTCGGCGTCCGCCTTGGCCTTGGCCATCGTTGTTCCGTCCGCCCAAATTCGATAGGTCCAATATAGTACCAATCGGCGGCAGCGCACCAGCCCCGATGCGTCAGGGACTGACAACGCTGCGATTCGGCAGGGATTTCATGCTCGGGCTGACCAGCGCACTGGTATGAAATGCCGGGACGGTCGCCCATTGGTCTGCCTGATGCCACGGTGGCGAGGCCGGGCGAGGCGGCCTGCCAAGACAGTGACCATGGCGGGCGGAACCGGGATTCAGACCACTTGCATCGCGGTGTCGGCAGCAGAATGACGGGGGAGACCCTGCCCGACCGCGCGCTACGCCATGCACGTGTCGCTATCCCTCACTGCACCGCTGGCCCATCGGCCCTGCAGGCAGATCTACAGCTGCCCTTCGTCGCGCCGTACCAGCCAGCGCTCCGGCGTCTGCATAAAGCCGAGCAATGGCAGGCCCAGCTGCAGGGCGGTGTCGGGGCCTGGCTCGACCTGGGTGCGCCACTGCCAGCGGCCATCGCGTTGCAGGCGCAGTTCGGCATTCAACTGCACGCCATCCGGCAGGCCGCCATCGGGGGCGAGTGCCAGCACCACTGCATCGTCCACGCAATGCGGGCTGCCGCGCAGGCGCAGCGGCAGCAACCCGGCGGCCTCGCCGCGCTCGCTGGGCACGATCTGCATGGCCACATCGCCGCCGGCCTGGACGCAGCGGGTAGTGTCGAAGACTGCGCGAACATCGCGCAGATCGATCGACAGGTCCATCAGGCTCACCCCGCCTGGATTGCGTAGCAACAGCCGGCCATTGGCCTGCTCCACGCCCTGCCGTGCGCCCTGCAGGGCCACCGCGTGCACGGTGGCCGAACGCAACTGCACCTGGCGTTCGCCACGCAGCAGCGGCAGCGCACGCAGGCGCACGCCGACATCGCCCAGCTGCAGGCTGTTCCAGCGCACCTCGCGCAAGGTGCCGTTCCAGATCGAGCCCTGTGCTTCCAGCGCGGAAAATGGCAGGCGCTGCGCAGGCAACAGCAGACGCAGCGACAGGGTGGCGATCACAGCCGTGGCAAGCACCAGCATGCCCAGCAGCGCCCAGCGCAGTGCCCTCATGGCGCGATGCCCTGCAAGGTGATGTGCGCTTGCAGCTGGCCATCGCGGCGGGTGATATCGAGCTGGGTCGGCGCCAGATGATCGCGCTGACGCAGCTGTTCCAGCCACGCGAACAAGCTGGCACTGCTCACCCTATCGATCTGCAGGTCCAGCGTCCCGGTGGGGCTGACGCGGTGATGGGTGATGGCGATGGTGGCCTCGCGGGCGCTGCGCAGAATGCGCTCAAGGGGGACTGCCGTCACTGTAGCGGCGCGGTGTGAAGCACGCGCAGCGAGCAGCGTTTCGGCGGCATGGTCATAACGGGACTGGGCACGGCCCTTCCAGTGCCGCAGCGGCACCAACAGCGCGTACCACCCCACGAAGGCCGCCACGGCCAGCAACATGATCGCCAGCATGCCGCGCTCACGCGGCGCACGCGCCTGCCACCAGGCCTGCATGCGTTGATTCATCGTGGCGGTTCCAGCTGCAAGGTGGTACGCAGGCGCCCGTCCCGGGATTCGCCCGGCGATGGTTGCAGCTGCCAGCCGGCAGCATGCAAGTGGGAGCTGACACTCTGCAGCTGCGCCGCATCGGCATGCAGCACGGCGATGCGTATCGCGCCGGCATGGTGGTACGCCAGCACATCCAGCTCCACGCCCGGCACCGACTCCACGGCGGAAAAAACGGTTGCCAGGCGCGAGGCGAATGCGTCCGGCGTTGCAGCGCTGGCCTGCGCTGCGGCCGCGTCGGATGGCCCCTGGGGATCATCCTTGCCCAGCAGCGCGGCAGTGCGCCGCTGCAGCAGCTGCGCCCCGATCTCGTAGCGCAGGGTCTGCGCAAGCACCAGCAACACCGGCGACAGCAACAACAGCGCAACCAGCAGCGTCAGCGTGCGCCTGCGCAGGCCGGCGCGCTGGCGGGTGACCACCGCAAAGCCTTGCTGGCGCAGATCGATCGGCGCGATGGCGGCATGCCGGGCGAACTGCGCGATGACCCGCTGCGGATCCGGGTCCAGCGGCAGCGCAGGCGCGATGGGGAGTGCGGCAATCAGCACCTGTGCAAGCGGCGGCTCCAGGCTGCAGGCCAGACGCGGGCCGCGCAGCAGCCAGCGCCCGTCCCACTGCAGCAGTGTCGGCGGTTGCTCGGCGGCCGGCACGGCCAGCAGCAGACACTCCGGCACCACCGCATCGGGAACGATCCCCACGCCTGCAGCGCGCTCCAGCCAATGCTGCATCACCACCGTGTCCACCGCCGCGACCAGATGCATGCCATCGGCCTCCGGCTGCGTGGCAATGGCCACGTGCAGGGCCTGCACGTCCACTGCCAGGTGCTCGGCCAATTGCAGGCGCGCGGCGGCCACCGATTGCGCCATGCTGCGCCCGGGCAAGGCCATCCAGCGCAGCTGCACATCGGCGCCGGGCACCACCAGCACGCTGCGTCCAGGAGGCGCGGGCCGTGCGTTGCATTCGCCTTGCCATACCACCTGCCCGTGCGCATCCACATGCACGACGGTTGGCGGCGTTGCCGTGTCGGCCGGCAGCAGCACCAGCGTGGTCATCATGCGTCGGGGCTCCATTGGCGTGCCACCAGCCGCACGCGGCCGGCCGGGTCTTGCTGCAGCAAGGCTTCGAGCATGACCTGCGCACCGGCATGCTCGACTTCGCTGACGAGGGAAAAATACGTGGTGCGCAACTGCACCTGCTGCAGCACTGCGTTCGACGGTGCGACGTGCAGCAGGGCGGGCGTGTTGAAGAACACCACCGGATCGCGCCATCCGCCGGCCGGGCGTGCCGCGATCACCCGGCGTGCGGCCGTCAGTTCCAGCCGGCCTTCGGTCAGCGCCACCAGCACCGGCGCATCCTGCAGGCGCAGGGTGTTGATGTTGACCGGCGACAGCCGCCCTTCCGGTAGCGCACACAGATAAGGCTGCAGCAGCGTGATGCGTGCGGGGGTGTAGCCGGCGATGGCACCCAGCTCGCTGACACCGGCCAGCAGGGTCGCACCGGTCCGCAGCGGCGCTGCCGAATGCAGATAGTGCTCGTCTTCCGCGCCGTGTGCGCCGGGTTGGCTGTCGCTGTCGATCCAGTCCACCAGCGCATCGGTCAGCGCCTGCGCCTGTGGCGGCGTGATGCCCAATGCCTCCAGCAGGGCCTGGTATTGGCGCGCACCGTCGTCGCTGCGCTGCCATTGCTCGGGCGCGCCGGCCACCACGCTATTGAGGTTGAAACAGCTGCCACGGTCGCGCAGCCGTACGCTCACCCTGCCATCGTCCAGCGGGAAGGTGACCGGTTGATCGTTCCAGCCGCCATCCAGCGTGGTGCGCAGCGGGTCGCGTCTGGCCAGTGCCTGCAGGCGTTGCCGCGCGAGGGTCTCGCTCCCCAGCGCATACCACTGCGCCTGCGTCATCGCCTCGCCATTGCCGCTACGGCGCAGGCCAAAGCGCAGGTCGTCCAGCACCGCGACCATCAGCAGCGTCATCACCGCCACCAGCAACAATACCGTCAACAATGCGACGCCACGTTGCCGCGCAGGTGCATGCAACGCCCTCATGCGCGTCCCTCCGGCAGCAGGAACACTTGCCGCACACGTCCCCATTGCTCCATGTCCAGCTCCAGCGAGATGGCATCCGGCAGCGCTTCCAGCCCGCCGCTCCAGCCATCGCTCCATTGCGCACGGTAATGAAACGCCACCACCGCCGAGCGCACGCCGCGCAGCAGCACCTGCGGCGTTGCGGCCGCCGCACCATCCAGTGCCGGTCGCGCACTGCGCTCCAGGCGTCCTTCGACCACGCGGTACTCCACATATTGCAGCGAGGCGCGTGCCAACCGATCCGGATTGCTCCAGCCGCGCCGCACGAAGCCGAACAACGGCCCCTGGGTTCCCGGCGCACTGGCGATGAAGGCCGTGCGCGCGGCGCTGCCATCGCCATTGCGCGTGCGCCGCACCGCGGCCTGTTGCAGATCGCTGCGCAGCAGGCCATGGGCCAGCTGGAAATCGCGCACCTGCTGCAATCGTTGGCGGACCGTATCGCGTTGATCGATGCTCTGGCGCATCACCACCACCGCCGCAGCTGCCACCAGCGCGAACACCGCCAGCGCCACCAGCAGCTCGATCAGGGTGAAGCCGCCCGCGCGAGGTGGGCGGCTCATTGCACGCTCCGCAACACGCTCAGGCTGGCGATTTCCTGCGTCTGGCCTGCGGCACGCACCTGTACCTCGAGACGCACCATGCCGGCGCTGGCCGGCACGGCCTGGCGCTGCCAGTCCCAGCTGCGGCCACCCAGCAGTTCCTGCCCGTGGGCAGGCGCCAGCGCAGCGGCGGTGGGTGCAAGCATTGCCTCGATCGCCTGGTTTTCTGCCACCACGGCCGCCATTGCGCGTTCTTCCAGCACCACCGCCGTGCGCATGCTTTCGCCGGAGAGATTCAACGGCCCCACCACCGCCATGCCGAAGATGGCCAGTGCGACCATCAATTCCAGTAGCGCAAAGCCGGCCGCGGCCTGGCGACTATCGACGCGGCGCATCGACCCGTACTCCGCCGGCGGCATCGACCAGCACCTGTAGCTGTTGCTGCCCGTCGGCCAGGGCGATGCGTTGCGGCGTGGCCGCCCCGGTGGGGTCGAAGCGCACGCTCAGCTGCGTGGCACCGGCTGGTAGTTGCGCCTGCACACCGGCCGGCCAGCGTGTGGCGACGAGCGGTTTTTCGTCCAGCGCCACCCACTGCTGCCGCGCCTGACGACGGAACGCGTAGCCGCCGGTATCGACGATCACCTCGACCATGCGCAGGCTCAGGATGGCGTCGTCGCGCGCGTCGATCAGCGCGCTGGCCAATCCATCGGCCTGGTCGTGCAGATCGCGCCGGGTGTCGGGCAGCGTCATCACCACCAGCGTGCTGGCCAGCGCGGTGATGACCAGCACGGCCAACATCTCCAGCAAGGTGAAACCACGCATGCCCGTACGCCGGTGGCCGAGTACGCATCGCTGCACGATGACGGGTGCGGTCGGCACGCGCGTGTCTCAGCGCCAGTTGCCGATGTCGGCGTTGTCGGCATCGCCGCCTTGAGCCCCATCGGCACCGAAGGAATACACATCGAAGCCGCCTGTGCGACCCGGGCGGCGATACTGGTACGCATGCCCCCAGGGGTCTTCGGGCAAGCGGCGGATATAGCCGCCTTGCCGGTAGCGCTCCGGCCGGGCCAGACCGCCCGGCGCGGTGAGCAGGGCCTGCAGGCCCTGTTCGGTGGTGGGATAGGTGAGGTTGTCCAGGCGATAGGTTTCCAGCGCCTGCTCCAGCACCGCGACATCGGCGCGCGCCTTCTCGACCATGGCGCGGTCCTGGCTGGGCATCACGTTGATCATCACCACGGTGGCGAGCAGGCCGATGATGACGATGACCACCATCAACTCGACCAGGGTGAAGCCGCGCGCGCGACTGCGCAGCGGACGCGCGCCGGCAGAGGCAAGAGACTGGATGGACTGCATGTGGATCTCCGAAAGAACGGCTGCGCTCAACCAAGCGCCAGGGTGTTGAATTGCAGGATGGGCAACAGGATCGACAGCACGATCACCGCCACCACGCCACCGAGCAGCACGATGATGGCCGGCTCCAGCAGGCTCATTGCCGCAGTGGTAAAGGATTCGAATTCGCGTTCCAGATAATCGGCCGCGCGTTCCAGCATCGGCGCCAGCCGCCCGCTGTTTTCGCCGCTGGAGGCCATGTACAGCAGCGTCGGTGGGAACACACCCGCGCGCTTCATCGCCGCGGCCAGGCTGCCGCCTTCGCGGATGGCGCTGACCATGCTGTCGGTGGCCAGCCGCAAGGCGCGGTTGTCCACGGTGCGTGCGGCGATCATCAGCCCTTCCATCAACGGCAGGCCGCTGTTGACCATGATCGCCAGCGTGCGTGCCATCCGTGCGGCATGCAGGTCGCGGATCAGGCGCCCCAGCAAGGGCGCGCGCAGGATGGCGCGATCTGTCGCCAGCCGCGGCGCCGGCCGCTGAAGCACACGTGCCGCAGCGAACGCAGCGACCACCATGGCGATCAACAACGGAATGCCTGCCTGCAACAAAACGTTGGACACGCCGATCACCGCCCGCGTCAGCCAGGGCAAGGCGCGGCCCATCGCATCGAACTGGTCCACCACCTTGGGCACCACGAAGGTCATCAGCACGATCACCACCGCCCCTGCGGTCAGGGCCAACGCCGCCGGGTAGACCAACGCAGACTGCAGCTTGCTGCGCACCTGCGCTTGGCGTTCGAGCAGATCGGCCAGCCGCTCCAGCACCTGCGGCAGGGCGCCCGCACTTTCGCCGGCGGCCACCATGGCGCGATACAGCGGCGGGAACGCATTGCCCTGGCGCGCCATCGCATCGGACAGGCGAAACCCTTCCACCACCAGCGCATGGGTCTGACCGGTGACCCGGCGCACGCCGCGGCGCTCGGACTGGGTGCCGATGGTGCGCAAGGCTTCCTCCAGCGGCGCGGTTTCCACCAGCGTGGCGAGCTGGCGGGTGAACAGCACCAGATCCTTGCCGCTGAAGCGCGCTGCGCGCACGGCGGTCGACGTCGTGGTGGCTGCAGCATCAACGCGCACCGGCACCCACTGGCGCTGTTCCAGCTGCGCCCGCGCGCCCTGCACGCAGTCGGCGCTGATCACGCCCTGGCGGCTGCGCCCTTGCAGGTCGAGTACGGTGTAATCAAACCGCGGCATGCGCGTCGTCCTGCTGGCGGGTGACGCGCGAGGCTTCTTCCAGCGTGGTGAGGCCTTGCAGCACCGCGGCACGCGCAGCCTCACCCAGGCGCGGCGCGCGCGCGAAGGCCACCGCCGCCAATGCGGCTTCATCGGCGTTGTCGCCAATCAGGCGGCGCATGGCATCGTCCACTGCGATGGCTTCGTAGATGCCCACGCGCCCGGCGTAGCCGCTGTGATGGCAGGCGCTGCACCCCACGGCCGCATACACGCTGGCGCTGTGGTCGCACCCCATCAGCTCGCGCGTGGCGGCGTCCAGGGGGCGCGGCGTGCGGCACTGCGTGCATAGCCGCCGTACCAGTCGCTGCGCCAGGATCAGCCGCAGGCTGGAGGCGAGCAGGAAGGGCTCGATGCCCATGTCGCGCAGGCGCGTGACCGCGCCCGCCGCATCGTTGGTGTGCACGGTGGAGAGCACCAGGTGGCCGGTGAGGCTGGCCTGCACCGCGATCTGCGCGGTCTCGGCGTCGCGGATCTCGCCGATCATCACCACGTCCGGGTCCTGGCGCAGGATGGCGCGTAGTCCGGCGGCGAAGGTCATGCCGACGCGTGCGTTGACCTGGGTCTGGCCGAGGCCATCGATGGCGTATTCCACCGGGTCTTCGACGGTGAGGATGTTGCGCGAGCCATCGTTGAGCAGGCTCAGCGCTGCATACAGCGTGGTGGTCTTGCCCGAGCCGGTGGGTCCTGTGACCAGCACGATGCCGTTAGGCACCTGCAGGGCACGCTGCACGGTATGCATCACCGCCGGCGGCATGCCCAGCTGCGCCAGCGACAAGCTGCCCTGCTCCTTGTCCAGGATCCGCAACACCACCCGCTCGCTGCCGCGCGTAGGCAGGGTGGACACGCGCACGTCCAGTGCCTTGGCACCCATCACCAATGACACGCGGCCGTCCTGCGGAATGCGCTTTTCCGCGATGTCCAGCCGTGCCATCACCTTGACGCGCGACACCAGCAGCGGCGCGATGCGGCCGGGCAAGGTGGCTGCCTCGCGCATCACACCATCCACGCGCAGGCGCACGCGCAGACGCGATTCGTAGGATTCCAGATGCACGTCGGAGGCGCCCAGCCGCGCGGCCTCGGCGATGATGCCGTTGATCAGGCGGATGATCGGCGCATCGTCCTGGCTGTCGAGCAGATCGGCGGTGGGGATATCGTCGATCAACGAATCCAGGCTGCCATGCAGATCCAGCGCTTCGACCTGTACGCCCTGCTCCAGCCCGGCGTCGGCGTAGATCTCCGACACATGCCGGTCGAACACAGCCGGCGTCAGCGTGCGCACCTGCAATGGCATGCCGAGCGCGCGCCGCAGCTCGATCAAGGCCTGCACATCGCCACCATCGCGCAGGCCGATCTGCGCGGTGTCCTGTGCACCGAGCAGCACCACACCATGGCGTTTGGCGAAGGCATAGGAAATGGCGGCGCGTGCGGTGGTCATGGCCTCAACGCTGCACAGGACGGCTGGCGGGTGCGGGGGTGACGGCTGGCGCCGGGCGCACGGACGGGGTCGCGGGCACCTGCGGCGGCTGCGCACGCAGATAGTCGCGCACCAGCGCATCGAGCGCGGCCTCCGGGTCGCCATCGGCCAGCTGCCGATCGCGCAGGTAGTCGTAGCGCGGCGCGGTCATGCGCTGCGCATCGGCCGCATCGCGGATGATGGTGGGGCGAATGAACACCATCAGATTGGTCTTGTCGCGATTGCGCGACTTGTGCCGAAACAACGCGCCCAGGCCCGGCACGTCGCCCAGCAACGGCACCTTCTCCACGGTCTGGCGATCGTTCTGGTCGAGCAGGCCGCCGAGCGCAACGATGGCGCCGTTCTCCACCACCACGCGCGTTTCGATCTGGCGCTTGTTGAATACCAGCTCGGACGACTGCGTGCTGACCGGCCCGGCGATGGCCGAGACTTCCTGCTTGATCGCCAGCGTGATGCCACCGGCGGTGTTGATCTGCGGGCGCACTTCCAGCTCCACGCCCACGTCCTGACGCTGGATGGTGCGGAAGGGATTGTCGTTGGCCGCGCCCAGCACCTCGCCGGTGGTGATCGGCACTTCCTGGCCCACCAGGATGCGCGCCTGTTCGTTGTCCAGGGTCATGATCGAGGGCGTGGACAACAGGTTGGAGCCGGTGTCGCTCTTGACCGCATCGATGATCATGCCGAACACCGCATCGTTGCTTTGCCCGGCCAGGCCGATCAGGCCGCCGCTCAAACCCAGCAAGGATTGTGCGGCCACATTGCGCGCCTGTTCCAGCACCGACTCGTCATCGTCGTTGCCACTGCGCGTACCGGCCGCCGCTGCAGCCAGCGGCACGATGCCCGG
The DNA here is from genome assembly GCF_000454545.1 of Xanthomonas cassavae CFBP 4642. Lineage (NCBI taxonomy): Bacteria > Pseudomonadati > Pseudomonadota > Gammaproteobacteria > Lysobacterales > Lysobacteraceae > Xanthomonas > Xanthomonas cassavae. The sequence goes on along the minus strand of NZ_CM002139.1, from coordinate 1,316,247 downwards.
CGAGGCACCGCTGTACTGCGTGGCGATCAACGGCACGGTGCCGTTGCGGCCGGCCAGCAGCAGCTGCACGCCCAGGCGCTTGGCGGCGGTGTCGGAAATCTCCACCACGATCGCTTCCACCAGTACCTGCTCGCGGTGCACGTCCAGCTGGCGGATCACATCCATCAAGGCGCGCTGCGTCTCCGGGTCGGCATTGACGATCAGGGCGTTGGAGCCGGGGTAGCGCACGATCACCGGGCGCTTGCCTGCCGCCGGTGCAATCACTTGCGTCTGCGCAGTACCGCTTGCCGCCGCCACATCCACCGCAGTCGAACGTGTGTCCTGCCCGGGCTGCACCTCGTTGCCGGGCGTCTGCCCGACCAGCTGCTGCAGCACCGGCAACAGCTGTTCGGCACTGGCGTGCTGCAGACGCACCACGCTGACATCGCCGCGGCGCTCGGCGCGCCCGTCCAGATCCACCGCAGTGCGCACCACCCGCTGCACCAGCGCCGGGTCGCCGCGCACGATCAGCGAATTGCTGCTCTCCACCGGCAACACCGACAGCACCGCGCTACGCTCGCCACCCTGGCCGAACAACGAGGTCAAGGTGCGCGCCAGTTCCTGCGCGGAACTATTGCGCAAGGTCACCGTGTCGATCGCCACGCGGTCGGTATCGATCTGCGCCACCAACCCGCGAATGCGCCGCAGGTTGTCGGCGTAATCGGCAATCAGCAGGCTATTGCCTTGCGGCATCGCCATGATCACGCCGCCGCGCCCGATCAGCGGCTTGAGGATTTCTGCCGCGCTGCGCGCATCCACGCGCTGCAGGGTGAATACCTGCGTCGCAAACCCCAGGTTGCCGTGAGCGGCGCTGCCGGGTTGTTGCGCGGCGGTGTCGTCGGGAATGATGCGATAGGTGGATGGCCCGCTGGACACGGCAATCAATCCATTGGCGCGCAGCACCGCCAGCAGCATGCCCAACAGATCCGCTTCGGACATCGCCTGCGCGCGCGCCAAGTTCACCGCGCCCTGCACGCGCGTGTCCACGATGAAGGTGATGCCGGTGGCGCGCGAGACATCCTGGATGAAGGCACGCAGATCCACGTCCTCCAGGCGCACCGCCGGGGCATCGGCGGCGCGCAGCGAGACCGCCGGCATGACGGGGAGCGCGAGCAACAACGTGGCCGAGATCAGCCAGAGAGGACGAGCGGCACTCATTGCGGGCGCTTCAGGATCATGGTGTGGGTCTGGCCATTGCGGCGATAGGTCAGCGTGGCAGCCTGGCCACCGCGCAGTTCGTCCTGCAACTCGCGCAGGTGGTCGGCATCGAGGGTGCGGCCGTTGATCTGGGTCAGCACATCGCCCGGCGCCAGGCCGGCCTGGCGCAGCAGCGCGCCATCGCCACGCGGCATGATCGTGAAGCCGCTGCCGTCTTCGCTTGCGCGCAGCCCCGTGGTGCTCAGCAGCTGCTGCGGGTCCACGCCAGCAGCAGCGGCGGCATTGGTCGCGTTACTCACGTTCGACATCACCGCAGCGGCCACGCCTGCTGTTCTCGTGCCCGCTAGTGATGGTGTTGAGGCGGGCACCTGCGGCGCGGCATCGGTCAACGCCAGGCGGCGCACGCCGCTGCCGGTGCGCAGCAGCACATGGTCGGCAGCGATCGCCTGCACCACCACGCCAGGCAGCACCGCATCGCCAACACGGTAGGCGCCCTGCTCGCCCTCGCCGTGACTGAGATAGGCCGCCGCGTGCGTACCGCCGGCACGCACGCCATGCAGCACGACGCCATCGCTGTTGACGTCGCCGACAGTGCGGTAGAACACGTCGCGGCCAAGCGCAGACAGATCCGATGTCGCCTCGGTGGCCGGCGGGTGCGCGCCCAACGGGCCGATCGGCGTGACCACCAGCCAAACCAGGCGCAGCGCCTGCACCGCCAGCACCACGGCCAGCACGCAGACCACGGCCGTGCGCGCACCGCGCAGCGACATGACGGTATTCAACGAGGGCAACACGCGCTGCACAGCAGACATCCGTCTTGAGGATTGCGAACGGATGACAGAATGCGGCTGCAATGTGTCCGTTCGAAGAAACTGATGACACAGGTCGACACATGCCGACGTACGGCAAAAACGCAAATGCCCGCCGTGCCTGGCACAGCGGGCGTTTGCGGCGCTTCCCGCGCGCGCCGCGGATCAGAAGCGCGCTGTCACACTGATGTCATAGCTGATGCCGGGCTGGTAGGTGTACAGGTCCACCCGGTTGCTGCCCACCTTCTGGTATTCCTGGTACCTGGTCTTGAGCAGATTGCGTGCGGCGAAGTTCACCAACAACGTATCGCCCGACCAGACCAGGCCTTTCTTGATCACCAGATCCAGCGAGGTGCCCGGCTTGTCGATGTAGTCCGGCTGGCCGGGGCGGCCGCGTGCCGACACCCGCTCGCCCACGTAGTTGGCGATCAGGGTGGCCTGGCTGTTGGTGCTCTCGCTCTCCACGCCGATCTGCAGGTTGGCGATATCGTCCGACTGCCCCTGCAGTGCGGAGCCATCGCGGATGAACAGCGTGGCCTGCACCGGTGCGCTGAAGCCGAACGGCTGCACGGTGTCGCCGGCGCTGGCACTCACCTCGGAGGTGGTGCGCGTGTAGTTGCCGGAAACAAACATGCGCTTGTCGCCCCACCAGTCGGCGGCGATCGGCAGCTCCAGATACTTCTTGGCTTCCAACTCGATGCCGCAAAGGTTGGCCTTGGGCGCATTGATGAAACTCTGCACGATGCCGCCACCGGGCGCGTCGTTGACGATGGCTTCGATCGGCTTGTCGATGTCCTTGTAGAACGCACCGACGGTGACGTACTGGCCCGGTTCGAAGAACCATTCGTAGCGCGCATCCAGATTGACCAGCTCGCTGTCGACCAGGAACGGGTTGCCGAAGAACTGGCGATCGATGTCCGGGTCCAGATATTGCTGCGGCGCCATTTCGCGGAACTGCGGCCGCGCGATGGTCTTGGAAGCGCCAAATCGCAATTGCTGGTTGTCGGCGAAGTTCCAGGTGACCGTGGCCGACGGCAGTGCGTAGCTGTTCTCCAGCGGCGCCACGCTGTCCTGGCGCGTGCCACTGAAGATATCGTACGGATGCACCGCTTGCGTGGCATCTTCGTAACGCACGCCCAACGTGGCACGCAGGGTCGGCACGATCTCGCCTTCGGCCTGCAGGTACGCCGCCTTGACCTTCAAGGTTGCGTCGTAGGCCGCCGCGCCGAAACTGCCGGTGGTTTCGCGAAGACGCAGCAGATCGTTGCTGAGGTTGTAGTCGGAGATCAGGTAATCCACGCGCTGGTACTGGTTCAGGAACGGCAACGGGCCATCCAGCGCCAGGAAACGGAACTCGCGACTCCACGCGGTGCGGTCGTTGTCCAGATACGCCAGACCACCCTTGACGGTGATGTCGTGCTCGATCGGCAGGCGCCAGGTCACATCCACGCCGCCGCTGGCGACGGTGTCGTCGACCTTGCTGAAGCGGGTGTAGTTCTGCACGCGCGAGGCATCGTGCGCCCAGTAACCATCCAGCAGCTCGTAACGAATGCCGGTCTCGTAGGGCACATTGCGGCTGGCGTTGGCCACCGCAGCACGCCATTCGATCTTGAGGTCGTCGTATTCGCCGAACGCATGCGAGCCCAGCAGCTGGTTGTTGATCAGCTGACGCTCGTACCACTCGGTGTTGTCGTCGCGCACATCGAAACCAGCCAGCTCATCGCGGCCGGCCCGGCTGCGCGCCACCTTCAAAGCGTCGTGCACATACAGAGTGGTCCAGCCGATGGTGTGGCGGCCGTATTCCCAGCCCAGCCCCAGCATGCCGTTGGTGCGCACGTTGTTGCGGGTGGTGGCGAAATCGTAGTTGGAATTGAACTCCACGCTATCGCCGACGAAGATGCCGTCCTGCTGCTTGCCGGTGCGGGTGCGCCATTCGTTGTCGTAGCTGGCCACCGCCAGGATGCCCAGCTTGGCTTCGCCGATATCCATGCTGTAGCCGGCGCTGGCGCCAACATTGACGTCCGGGTCGATGCTGTCCTTTTCCTGCAGCACATACAGGTTGGCATTGTTCATGCTGCGCCCGATGCGGCGGATGTCATCGCGCGAGAAATTGCCCAGATCCACGCGGCGCCCGCTGGCGATGGCATCGCGCAATGCGCCCGGCTGCTTGCGCGCGCCGTCATCAAAGCCCCACTCGTCATCGCCGGAGCCGTAATAGGTCAGGCCCTTCTCGCCGGTGCTGACGCTATTGGCGCCGCCGCCTACGGTGAGCGAGAGGAACGGCTTGTCCGGCACGGTCATCGATTGCAGATCGATCACGCCGCCGCCGAATTCGCCGGGATAATCGGCCGAATAGGTTTTTTGCACGGTCACGCTTTGCAGCACGTCGCTGGGAAACAGATCCAGCGGCACTACGCGCTGCATCGGCTCGGGGCTGGGCAACGGCGAGCCATTGAACAACGCAGACGAATAGCGCTCGCCCAGGCCGCGCACATACACATACTTGCCGCGCGACAGGCTCAGGCCGGTCACACGCGTCAGCGCCACCGCGGCGCTGCTGTCGCCGGTGCGCTCCATGTCCTGGCGAGTGACGAACGAGGCCACTTCGGAGGTCTGCAGCATCGGCTCGGGAATGTAGTCGCCGCGCACCACGACCTGGTCGAGTTGCTTGGGCGCAATGGCGGCACTGGAACTGCTGCCGCCGGCAGCATCGCTGGTGGTCGACTGCGCCAGTGCGGCGCCGGACATCAGCAAGGTGGAAATGGAAAGAGACAGGCCCGTCCGCGACAGACGGGCAACAGTGGAGGTACGCATCGTGGGAGCCCTGGCGACAGAAAGATGAAGCGGGACGCAGCGCGCGGCGGCATCGGGCCGCCGCGCGCTGCCGTGCCTCAGCAGGGACGATCGGCGGTCAGGCCGCAGGTCCAGCCCTGCCACCAGGTGTCGTTGGCATCGCGCACGCCACCGATGTAGTTCACCTGCTGGAAGAAGCTGCTCACCCCGTTCAAGCCCTGGAACGCCGGCACTGCAGTTTCGTTGGCGCCATTGACGAAGGTGTTCTGCAACGTGGACACGCCGTTGGCGACGTTGTTGGTACCGGCCGCAAACTGGCTGGCCGCACGCGGGTCGCTGCCGAACGCGGTGGGGCAGGCGAAGAACACCGAGTTGAAGGTGCCGAGCGTATCGGCATCGGCCAGGTTGAAGCACACCAGACCATCACCGGTGCCACCGGCCGGACGCGTGACCACCGCGTTGTAGAACGCAGCCTGCGTGCCCTGGTTGAGCATGATTGCCGCACCGGCGCGCGCATTGCCCACGTAGGTGAAGTTGGCCACCTTCGGGCGCGAATACGGCTGACGGCGCAAGCTGCTCCACTCGTTCATGCGGTCGCCGCCGCCGGCGCGCTGCACCACGATGCCGAACTGCAGTGCACCGTTCCAGCCAGCATCGGTATCCAGCGAATCGTCGTCGGCACCGGTGATGACCAGATGGCTACCGTTGACCGTACCGCCGAACCATTCGATCCCGTCGTCGGAGCTGTTGTGGATCTGCACGTAATCCAGGCGCGTGCCGCTGCCCACGCCGGCCAGGGTGATGCCCTGCAACTCGTTGTTGGGCGAAATTTCGAAGCCCGAATACATCACGCGCAGGTAGCGCATCGAACCGCTGTTGTCGGTGGCGTTGTTGCCGCCATAGAACGCGTTGGTGCCCTCGACCTGCGCCTGGCATTCCGGCGTACCGGACACCGTGGTACCCGGGCAGTTGTTGATCGCCGCGCGCCCCAACACCACGATGCCGCCCCACAGACCGATGGTATTGGCGCTGACCGTGCCATCCAGCGCCTGACGCGCGGTGAACACGATCGGTGCAGCCGCGCTGCCTTCGGCAAAGATCTGCGAACCGCGATTGACCACGATGTAGTCGCTACCGGCCGACCCGAACAGGGTCACGCCCGGCTCGATGGTCAAGATGCCCTGCGTGCTGCCAGCTGCCGGTGCGGTGGCATTGCCGCCGCGGTCGGTGCCCACATTGACGCGGCCACTGATCGAATACGCGGTACCCGCGCGTGCCGGCACCACCAGATTGCCATTGATGGTTTCCGGCAACTGGCAGGCGCGCAGCGTGTTGTTGGCGATGGTGCCGACATTGGAAAAACCGGTCGGGCAATCTGCGGCCGGGCCGGTTGGCGCAGGTGCGGGCGTCGGCGCCGGGGTGGGTGCCGGCGTCGGCGCGGGTGCCGGTGCAGGCGGAAAGGCACCCTCGCCGGGCGAAGCGACACGGTCGGCACCGCCACCGCAGGCAGACAACGCCAGTGCGGTACCAAACGTCATGAGAAGTGTCTTGCTGCTGTTGCGAACGGCCATGCGGCTGATCTCCAGGTCAAAGGGTCCGGTATGAAGAGGAGTCGTCAAGAATTGGTGGCGTTCCGCGCACTGCAGTGGCGAGCACGTTCAAGATCCCCGTCACTTTTATAGCGACCGTCTGTTGCATTTGTCTTACCGCGACACATTTGACACACAACTGCCACACGCTGGCATGCACTGTAGCGGGATGACATCCACCAACATTCCTACAGCGCTGGCCGACTGGATCGTGGCGCAAGCACTGGCCGGCCAGCCGCCCGAACAGGCGCTACAGCCACTGCTGGACCAGGGCTGGAACGAGCAGGACGCCATCGATGCGGTCGAGGCGCTGGTCCGCGCCCACATCCAGCAACATGCGCAGGCACACGGTTTGCCGGTGCCGGTGCGCGTGCCAGCGCTGCAACAGGACAACGACGCCTCGTTGCTGGCGTTGGGCGACCGGGATGTTCGTGTACTGATGCGCCTGTTGCTGCCGCGCGTGGTCGTGCTGGGCGGTTTTCTTTCCGATGCCGAATGCGATGCATTGATCGCCTTGGCGCAACCGCGCCTGGCGCGCTCGCGCACCGTGGACAATGCCAATGGTGCGCATGTCGTCCATGCGGCGCGCACCAGCGACAGCATGTGTCTGCGCGTGGGGCAGGATGCGCTGTGCCAACGCATCGAAGCGCGTATCGCACGCTTGCTCGACTGGCCAGTCGAGCACGGCGAGGGGTTGCAGGTGTTGCGTTACGCCACCGGTGCGGAATATCAGCCGCATTACGATTATTTCGACCCGGACGCGGCAGGCACACCGGTGTTGCTGCGGGCCGGCGGGCAACGCGTCGCCTCGCTGGTGATGTACCTCAACACACCCGAACGCGGTGGTGCCACCCGCTTCCCGGCTGTGCATCTGGACGTTGCAGCAGTCAAAGGCAACGCGGTGTTTTTCAGCTACGATCGCCCGCACCCGATGACACGCAGCCTGCATGCCGGCGCCCCGGTGCTGGCCGGGGAAAAGTGGGTGGCCACCAAGTGGCTGCGTGAACGCGCAGTGCGCATGCCGGCCTGAGGGCGGAGATCGGTGCTTGCGCAGTAGCCAGATGGACGACTATCGTACTGAAACACCCCCCATCTGCAGCCCCACTCGCACCGTCTTGCCAACCAATCAACGCGGCCCGAACAAGCGCCGATCAATCCGCAGCATCACAAAACGCAAGGGCGTCCACGCCAGGCACACGCCGGCCAGGATGCCCAGGGTATCGGCCAGCGTATCGTAGGGATCTGCGCTGCGGTTGGTGGTCAGCGCGCCTTGCGCAATCTCGATCCCGATCCCCAGCAGCACCAGCCCGAACGCGGCCAGCAACAGCGCACGACGGGTTGCGAACAACTGCACGGCCCCCCAACTCAGCAGCGCGAAACTCAGGAAGTGTTCGGCCTTGTCGCTGTTGGACGGCAGCTCGGGAAATTCCGGCGGTGGCCCCAGGCACACCGCGATCAGCACCACGATCGCCGCGATCCACAGCCCCACCCACAGCGCCGGCCGGTGGAACGGCCGCAGCGCCGCCGTCACAGCCGCCACGTGAGATCGCCAGCCAGAAAGGCGGGGGCGAGATCCACCTCGCGCGAGAAACCCATCACCTGGAAACGCTCGCCCATTTCGCTGGGCAGGGTGAGCTGCTTGACCTGCTGACGCAGGCGCATGCGCCCGACGTCATCGGTGCGCGCATCGGCCTGGGTCAGCAAGGTATCCAGGCCATTGCCCAGCAGGAAACTGGCCTGCGTGCAGTAACCGGCCAGCTCGAAACCGGCGCCGGTGCCGGCCTCGGCCAACGCAGTGAAGTCCACCGAGGCGGTCAGGTCCTGCAGACCCGGCCAGCGATACAGATCCTGGTGCATGCGGTGGCGATAGAACGCGCGCAAGGTGCCGTCCTCGCGCTGCGCACGATAGAACTCGCCACGCGGGTAACCGTAGTCCACGAACAGCATCGCACCGCGTTTCAGTCCGCCGGCCACCGCCTGGATCCAGTACGGCAGCTGCGGCAACAGCTCGGAGCGATAGCCGTCGGCGAAGGGCTGTTGCAGATAGCGTTCCAGATGCCGTACCGCCGCGCTCAGCAAGGCATCGGCCGGCTGCTCGCCGCGCGCGAACTGCTGCTGCGCGTCCAGCACCACGGTTTCTTCATAGACCTGCCCATCGCGCAGCGCAAAGCGTGGCGTAGGCAAGGCGTCGATCACCTCGTTGGCGAACAGCACGCCGTCCCAATCGTCGGGGAATGGTGCATCCAGCCACTCGACCAGATCGAACACCGGCGGAATCAGGCTGCGTCCCAGGCGCTCGCGCTGGCGTTCGCGCAGGTCGGCACTGGGCTCGAGAATCGCATAGCGCTCCGGCAGCGCATCCAGCTCCAGCAACCGCTTGAGCATGACCTCGGCAAACGCACCGCTGCCGCCCCCCACTTCCAGCACCCGCGCCTGCGGCCCCAGTTGCTGCAGCACCGGCGCCAGCGCGCCGGAGACGGTGGCGGCGAACAGCGGCCCCAGCTCGGGCGCGGTGACGAAGTCGCCGGTCTCGCCGAACTTGCTCGACCCGGCGCTGTAGTAGCCCAGGCCCGGCGCATACAGTGCCAGCTCCATAAAACGCGAGAACGGAATCGCTCCGCCGGCGGCCTGGATTTCGGCGCGCAGATGTGCGGCCAACCGCTCGCTATGCGCCAGGGCGTCCGGATCGGGGGTGGGAAGGTCGGCGTGCATGCGGGCACCGGTTGCGAAGACAATGCACAGGATAGCCGAGCCCTCCGCAACGCCGAGCGAGTACGCCATGACAGACAGTTCCAAGGTGGTGTTGATCACCGGTGCCGGCCGCCGCATCGGCGCGCAGATCGCCACCACGCTGCACGCCGCCGGCTACCGCGTCGCGCTGCATGCGCACCGCTCCGGCCAGGCGCTGAGCGCGCGCGTGGCGGAGTTGTGCGCGCAGCGCGCCGGGAGTGCATGCGCCCTGCAGGCGGACCTGCGCCTGCCGCAGGCGCCGGCGCAGCTGGTGGACGACTGCATCGCCGCCTTCGGCCGCCTGGATGCGGTGGTCAACAACGCCTCGGCGTTCTATCCCACCGCGCTGGGCCAGGCAACGCCGGCGCAGTGGGACGAATTGTTCGCCGTCAACGCACGCGCGCCGTTCTTCATTGCCCAGGCCGCCGCCGCACAGCTGCGCCAGCACCGCGGCGCCATCGTCAACCTCACCGACCTGCATGCCCGGCAGCCGATGCGTCATCACCCACTGTACGGCGCCTCCAAGAGCGCACTGGAAATGCTGACCCGTTCGCTCGCACTGGAGCTGGCGCCGGACGTGCGGGTCAACGCGGTGGCGCCCGGTGCGATCCTGTGGCCGGACGAAGGCAAGGCCGCCGAGGCCAAGCAGACACTGCTTGCGCGCACGCCGCTGGCACGGATCGGCACGCCGGACGAAATCGCCGAGGCAGTGCGCTGGTTGCTCGACGACGCCAGCTTCGTCACCGGCCACACCCTGCATGTGGATGGCGGCCGTCAACTCAGCTGAGAACGGCTGGCCACACGACCGCGCTCACCGCCAGGCGGGCGCGGCCGATGCTCGGTGAGAAGTGCGCATGGCCACTCGTACATCCCGATCCTGAGCGCGCCATCCATACACGTCTGACGACTCCTCGATACGTAATGTCTGCTGCGCGAAGGCGGACGAAGCACGCACGCGTTGCGCGAGATGCATCGTCAGCGATCGGCAGACGCATGCGCACAAGCCAATCTGCAAATAGCCCGCCGTAAGCTCGCTTGCCAGCGGCACGCACACTGGCGCTACGGCGCAGCATTCAGCGCAGGCGCATCCAGCTCCACCGTGGTGAATGCACTGCCATGCTGCGGATGCGCCTGCCATAGCGCGGCCAGCGTCTGCCCGCTCAACGGGTCCACGAAATCCGGCGCGATATCGGCCAACGGCTTGAGCACGAAGGCATGCTTGAGCTCGGGCCGCGGGATGCGCAACTGCCCCGGTCCTTCGACGATGCTGTCGCCGAAGAACACCACATCCACATCCAGGGTGCGGTCGCCGAAACGCGGCCCGCTGCGATCGCGGCCATGCGCATCCTCCAGCGCATGCAACCACTGATCCAGCGCCTGCAAACCCAGCGCGGTCTGCAGTGCCACTGCGTTGTTGACGAAATCCGGCCCATCGAAGCCCACCGCCGGCGTGCGGTACGCCGCAGACACAGTGAGTGGGCCAAAGCGCGCGCGCAGGGCCGCCACGGCCAGGCGCAGGTAATGGGTCGGTTGGACGTTGCTGCCGAGGCTGAGGAGCACGGTGGTCATGCGGTATTCGCGCACGCGGCCGGCGTGGGCGTCAACTGTTGCAGGCGTGCCCACTGCCAATCAACGGGCAAGGCGCACGCGACGCTCCGGCTCAGGCCACTTCCAGCGCGTGCGCCACCGCGCGGAACACGCGGCGCATTTCCAACGGCTTGCGCAATACGTGCACCGGGATGTCCGGCGGGAAGTGCATCCGCTGCAGCGGCGAGCCCATGTCTTCCAGCACGATCGCCGGCCCCTGGTAACCCAGCTCCTGCATGCTCAGCAGCACGTTCACTGCAGACAGCTGGATGATGTCGCTGTCGATGATCACCAGGTCCGGCATCGCGTGCTGCTGCACCAACTGCAGCGCCGCAAAGCCATCGGTGGCCAGCTGCGGCTGGTATCCCTGGCTGGACAAGGCATTGCCCAGCAGCGACAGGCGCGTGGCCTCGCCATCCACCAGCAGGATGCGCTGCCCATGGCCCAGCGCGAGCGGCAGTTCGGTGTCGGCGATCGCTACCGCCGCTGCACGCATCGGCACGAGCATGTCGAAGCGCGTGCCCTCACCCAGCCGGCTGTCGACCTGGATGCTGCCACCGTAGCTTTCCACGATGCGCTTGCACGAAATCAGGCCCAGCCCGGTGCCATCGGCCTTGGTGGTGAAGAAGGGGCTGAACAACCGCCCGCGGGTTTCATCGCTCATGCCCACGCCGGTATCGGCCACGCTCATGCGTACGCGCGTGGCATCAAAGCGATCGGCCGACAGCATCAAGGTACCGGCGCCCGGCATCGCCTGGATCGCATTCAGGCCCAGGTTGAGCAGGCATTGCTGCAGCTCGGTGTAGTTGGCTTCGATGGTCAGGTCGGCGGCAATCGGGTCCATCTGCAGGCGCACGCCATCGGGCAGGCTGCTCTTGAGCAGCATCTGCACCGCAGAAAACAGGTTGGCGATGGACACCTGCTCGCGCGGTTTGTTGGAGCCACGCACGAACGACAGCATCGACTCGGCCATTTCGTGCCCGCGTCGGCCGCACTCGGCCACCACGTTGGCCAGCTGGCGCAGCTGTGGGTCGTCGGTGCGGCCAGCCAGCAGGTCGGGCACGATCAGCAGCGGCTGCAGAATGTTGCGCAGGTCATGGCTCAAGCCGGCCGCCAGCATCGCCAGGCTCTCCAGGCGCTGCGCACGCATCAGCTCGCTCTCCACTCGCTGGCGCTCCAGATCCGCACGCGCCTCGCGGATGGCGCGCATCACCGCGCTCGGCAACCGCGTGGGGTTGTGCTTGATGATGTAGTCGTTGGCGCCGTCCTGCAGCGCCTTGACCGCGGTCTCCTCACCCATGGTGCCGGAGACGAAGATGAAGGGGATGGCGCCGTTCTGGCGCACCAGGCGCAATGCCTGGTGGCCGGAGAACCCGGGCATGCTCAGATCAGACAGCACGATGTCCGGGTGAAAGACGTCCAGCACGCTGCGCAACGACGGCTCGCTGTCCACGCGCTCGAACACGGCATCGATGCCGGCATCCAGCAGCTGATCGGACAACAGCTCGGCGTCTTCGGGTGAATCTTCCACCAGAAGGATCTTCAGCTGCTCCAGTTTGCCCCCCTCATGCGGCATGGCTCAGTCCAGCTCCGGTGCCTGGTTGATGACTGCCCAGAAGGTGCCGAGCGTCTTGACCGCGTTGAAGAACTGATCGACATCCACCGGCTTGACCACATAGGCGTTGACGCCCAGGTCCCAGCTGCGCGCCAGGTCGCTCTCCTCGCGCGAGGACGACAGGATCACCACTGGCAGGCGCTTGAGCGTTTCATCGCTGCGCACCTGCTTGAGCACCTCCAGCCCGTCCAGGCGCGGCATCTTGATGTCCAGCAGCAGCACCGCCGGCAGCCCTTCCTCACGGTGGGCGTAGGCGCCACGGCGCAGCAGGTAGTCCATGGCTTCCACGCCGTCCTCGACATGCACGATGGGGTTGGCCAGGCGCGCGTCGCGCAGGGCGTCGACCGCCATCTCCGCGTCGGCCGGGCTGTCTTCTGCCAGAAGAATGGTACGGATGGCACTCATACAGTGAACTCTTGGTTGGGCGCCTCATGCGCAGGGGGAAGCTCGAAATAAAACGTGGCGCCTGCATCGACGACGCCTTCGGCCCAGATGCGGCCGCCGTGACGCGTCAGCACCCGTCGCACGCTGGCCAGGCCAATGCCGGTGCCGGCGTACTCGCTGGCCTTGTGCAGCCGCTGGAACACGCCGAACAGTTTGGCGCTGTACTCCATGTCGAAGCCGGCGCCGTTGTCGCGCACGCTGAACCGGTGACCACCCTCGGGCGTCGGGACATAGGTGATCTCGATCCTGGCCACCTCGCGCTTGGCGCTGTACTTGACCGCGTTACCCAGCAGGTTCATCCATAGCTGGCGCATCATGTTCTCATCGGCCACCAGCACCGGAAGCGGCGCGATCTGCCACTCCACGCGGTGGCCGGTGTTCTCGCTCTTGACGCTGGAATCCAGGATCGCGCGCGTCTCGGCGACCAGCGATTGCATGTCCACCGCCTGCAGCCGCAGCGCACCACGGCCCAGGCGCGAATACACCAGCAGATCGTCGATCAACGAGGCCATGCGCCGCGCCGAGCTGCTGATCACTTCCATGTAATGACGCGACTTCTCGTCGGCGGCATCGCCCAGATGCCGCGCCAGCTTGTCCGAGAATCCGGCCACATGGCGCAGCGGCGCGCGCAGGTCGTGCGAGACCGAATAGCTGAAGGCCTCCAGTTCGCGATTGACCTCCGACACCTGCTCCACCTTGCCCTCCATCTGCCGGTTGAGCTCGGTGATGCGCAACTGCGAGGCCTTCTGCAGGCTGATGTCGCTGACCGTCATCAGCACCATGTCTTCGTCCGCGGTGTCCGGCAGCGGCATGTGCCGCGCATTGATCAGCATGGTGCGCAGCACCCCGTCGGCGGCGCGTTGCTCGTGCTCGAAATCCCACAGTTCGCGGCCGCGCAGCAACACGTCGGCCAGGCGCTGGTGAATCTGCTGGTCGCGCCACACGCCCTCGCCCACGTCTTCCAGCGCCATCAATTCGTTGCCGCGTTCCTCCAGGCCGTACAGCTCGGCAAATGCGGGGTTGTGCAGGACGATGCGCTGGCTGGCATCCAGCAGCACGATGGGCTCGCGCACGGTCTGCAACACCGAGCTGGCACGGCCGTTGGCGCGCAGGTATTCCTGCTCGGCCGCCAGCCGGCGCCGGATCTGCCGTTGCAGCAACCAGATCACCGTGGCCAGCAACAGCAGCTGCACCGCCAGCGCGGCCCAGCTCAGCATCGTGTAGTGCATGCGCTCGGTGTCCGCGCGCGCGTTGCGCAGCACCAGCAACCGGCCTTCGGCACCTTGCAGGTCGTCGATCAGCACGCGGATCGGGTTGTTCACCGTCATGTCGATGATCAACGCGCGGATCTGCTCCGGCTCGGTGGTCACGGCGATCCGCTCGGCCAACAGCAGCCGGCGCTCGATCGTGCTCTGGATCCGTCCGACGCGCAGCAGCTGCGGCGGGTTGTCATCGGTGAGCGCGATCAGCCGCGCCACCGCTGCCATGGATTCGCGCCGGCCCCGGCGCATGCGTTCCAGCAACGGCGGCCGCTCCACGCCGTGCGAGCGCATCAGCGCGGCCGATTCGGTGTCGCGCATCGCCGCTTCCAGCCGCTGCGCAGTCTCCTGCACCTCCTGGCTATGCGATACCCATACCGCCGCCTGGTTGGCATTGCGCGCCATCTGCTGCAGCAGCAAGGACGGCACCACCACGATCAGGCACACCGCCACCGCCAATGAAGGCAGTCGCCAGCGATCCCATTTCTCTGCTTGGGCCGTTGTCTGCATTACCAGGTCTGTGTCCGCTCGCTGCAAATGCCCAGGTCGGCTCGGCATTGTCTCCGATCGCGCCCCAAACGAGATTAATGATTCAGCAAATAACAGTTAGGACCGTGACTTTGCTGAATGGGCACATCATAAGTGCAGCAAACGTGAAAACCGCGAGAGCGCTCCGCCGCCTGCCGGTTCTCCGGCCACCTGGGCCAGACGAAAAAAGGCGCACTCCGGAGAGTGCGCCTTGTGCCCAGTCCAGCCGCCTCGCCTCGGCCGGCCCGGCATTCGCACCGGATGGACTTACTTCTTCGCAGCAACGACCTTCAGACCGGTCGACTTGACGCTCTTAACGCCTTCGATGCCCTTGGCCACGGCCACGGCCTTGTCGTGCTCGGCCTGTGTTGCGACCGAACCGGTCAGCATCACGATACCGTTCTTGGTCTCGACCTTGACGTCGGTGCCGGACACATTATCGGTCGCCAGCAGATCGGCCTTGACCTTGGTGGTGATCCAGGTGTCGGTGACCGGCTTCTTGGACTCGTTCATGCCAGCGGCATGGTCCTTGTGCGCGCCCATGTCCTGCGGCGCGGCAAATGCCTGTGTGGCGCCCAGGGTCAGGCCCAACGACAACGACAGCGCCAGCAGCTTGCGTGCATGCTTCATGTTCTTCATCCGAGACACTCCTGTTGAACGTGGCTGCAGCTTGCGGAAGTGCTCGTCGAGCAGACGTGACCGCTGCATGCAGGCGCCGTGAACCCGGCGAATACGGGTAGGTGCAATACCATGCGGGCTCCTTCCGTCGTTGCGATGAACCGTTTTCAATGCCTAAACAGTTCAATCTGGCCGTCGTCGGCTATGGCTATGTCGGCCACACCTTTCATGCACCACTGATCGCCAGCACGCCCGGCATGCAGTTGCATAGCGTGGTGTCGTCCAAGCCGCAACAGGCGCAGGCGGACTTTCCCGGCATCGATGTCGTCGCCGACCTCGCCACTGCGCTGGCCGACCCCGCACTCGATGCGGTGGTGCTGGCCACGCCCAACCAGACCCATGCGCCGTTCGCGTTGCAGGCGCTGGCGGCCGGCAAGCACGTCCTGGTGGACAAGCCCTTTGCGCTGGATGCCGCGCAGGCACGCACCGTAGCAGACGCCGCCGCAGCCGCCGGATGCATCGTCAGCGTGTTCCAGAACCGCCGCTGGGACGCGGACTTTCTGACCTTGCGCCGCCTGATCGACGAAGGCCGGCTGGGCGAGGTGGTGGAATTCCATTCGCACTTCGATCGCTATCGCCCGCAGGTGCGCGACCGCTGGCGCGAGAGCGACAGCCCCGGCGCCGGCCTGTGGTACGACCTGGGCCCGCATCTGCTCGACCAGGCCTTGCAACTGTTCGGTACGCCGCAGGCGATCGGCGCAGACCTGCAGCGCCAGCGCAGCCAGGCGCGCAGCGACGATTACTTCCACGTCACCCTGCACTACCCGCGGCGACGGGCGATCCTGCACGCCGGTTCGCTGGTGGCCGACAACCGCCTGCGTTTTGCGGTGCATGGCACGCGTGGCAGCTACCTCAAGCATGGGCTGGATACGCAGGAAGATCAGCTGCGCGCCGGGCGTCGCCCTGGCACGGTCGGCTGGGGCGTGGACCCGCTACCGGGCACGCTGACGCGCGTGGACGAGGAGGGCCGCGTGCACATCCATCAGCCCGAAAACCTGCCCGGCGACTATCGCCAGTGTTACGCCGCCTTCCGCGACGCGCTGGCCGGCACCGGTCCGGCACCGGTCTCCGCTGACGACGCGGTGCAACTCATGCATCTGCTGGAGCTGGCCCAGCGCAGCGCAGCAACCGGCCAGGTGCAGTGGCTGGAGGGCATGCGCCCTGACGCAGACGCAACCGGCTGCGCGCGTTGACGGCGCGCAGCTAGCTGCGTGCAAGACATCGGCTGTTGGCGTCGTCGCACTCGCGTTCGACGTCCACCGTTCGATGCCGACAGCGTGTGTATTCAAGGCACGCTGCCTGGCTCCGCCTGTCTGCCGACCGAGCATCGTGCGTGTTCCCTCTGTTGGCAGCTGACGCCATCGCTGCGGGCATTCAATCGGAGGGCTGGATTCGCAGCTGAAAACAGCGATCTCCAGCCAGCGGCCTTGGCTACGCCTTGACGCGCGGTCGCGCCGCTAGACACTATTGCAACCATCGGCATGCTCAGCCACGACCGCGCCTTGCCACAGGCGCAGTCACCGAAGACCGCTTAGGCGTCCTTGCTGCCGATCGTCGGGGAGGCGGCCGTGGTGGTCATCACCGCATGCCCGCCGAACTGGTTGCGCATCGCTGCCAGCAGCTTGTCGGTAAACGAATCCTTGTCGCGCGAGCGCAGCCGTTCCATCAACGACAGCGTGATGATCGGCGCCGACACTTCCAGATCGATCGCCTCGGCCACCGTCCAGCGGCCTTCGCCCGAATCGGCCACGAACGGCGCGATGCCATCCATCGCCGGATTATGGCGCAGCGCATCGGCGGTGAGATCCAGCAGCCACGAACGCACCACGCTGCCGTCGCGCCAGATCTCCGATACCTGGTGCAGATCCAGCGCAAAGTCGGTCTTGTGCTGCATCAACGCGAAGCCTTCGGCATAGGCCTGCATCATTCCGTACTCGATGCCGTTGTGGACCATCTTGGTGAAGTGGCCGGCGCCACTGGGGCCTACTCGCCCCCAACCCTTGTCCGGTGCC
Organism: Xanthomonas cassavae CFBP 4642; assembly: GCF_000454545.1. Taxonomy (NCBI): domain Bacteria; kingdom Pseudomonadati; phylum Pseudomonadota; class Gammaproteobacteria; order Lysobacterales; family Lysobacteraceae; genus Xanthomonas; species Xanthomonas cassavae. Next base: position 1,299,006 of record NZ_CM002139.1, on the reverse strand, counting down.
GGTGCCAGCGTGGCAAGGATGGGGTGCAGCGTGGTCACTGCCGCTTCCTCACCGCCCACCATCAGGCTGTAGCCCTCCTTCAGCCCCCACACCCCGCCGCTGGTGCCGCAGTCGACGAAGGCGACGCCGCTGGCCTGCATCTGCGCGGCGCGACGCTGCGAATCCTTGTAGTACGAGTTGCCGCCATCGATGACGATGTCGCCGGCCTGCAGCAACGGCAGCAACTGCGCCAGGGTGTCATCGACGATCTTGCCAGCCGGCACCATCAGCCAGACCACGCGCGGGCTCGGCAACGCGGAGACCAGCGCTTCCAGCGCATCGGCGGTCACGATCCCCTTGGCCTGCGCACTGCTGCGCGCGCTCGCGCCCAGATCGTAGCCATGCACGCGGTGCCCGCCGTGCACCAGACGCTCGGCCATGTTGGCGCCCATGCGGCCCAAACCCACCATACCCAGTTCCATAACCACTCCTCATGCTCTGATCAGTGCAGGGTGCCACGCCCGGCGTACGTCGGCGTGGCGGAATTCTCAATGGATTGTTCCGTGGCGGTGCTGGTGGCGCACTGTTGCAGCTGCCAGTCGATCCAGCGCCAGTACAAGGTGGTATGCAGATTGTGCAGCGTCAGGTCGATGGCGTAGGGCGTGCGCGGGTTGCGGTCCAGCAACCGCGCCACGTGATAGCCGATCGGCTTGATGCCCTTGGGATGCACGTACACCAGAAAGCCCTGGTAGAACGGATCGTCCAGCAGCGTCTGCAACTGCTGCAGCTGCGCCTGCTGCCGCGGATCCAGGCTGGCGCGCAGCGAGGCGTCGCGCTCGTACAGCAAGCGTTCGAAGCGTCGCTTACCCGGCCCGCGCAGCGACTTGGACAACTCCCAGATCCGCCGGTTGAGTGCGTCGTAATGCGCAAAGCCGCCATGCCGGGCCAGTGCCTGCGCCGCCGCATCGCCGACATCGACCACCACGAAGTTTTCGGCCTGGTTATGGATATCGTCCAGATAGGCCTTGTCGAACACGTGCGCGATGAAACCCGGCGCACCCACAAAGGCCTGCCGCCCCAGCTGCGCGGTTTTGGTCGCCTTGCCATCAGCGAACAACCTGCCGGCGTGCGCGCCAAGCAGAATGCTGTCGGTGTCGTGCAGGGTCAGGAAGGTGCCGATCGACAACTCGCCGGGCGTGAACACCTGGTCGAATCCGGCATCGCCATACAACTCACGCTGGGTGGCGAGCTGGGCCACCTGTCGCCCCACCCCGCATTCGGAGCGCACATGGCCGCGGTAGAACGCATCCAGTGCCTGCGCATTGCTGCCGTGCGGCTGATAACCGCGGCCGAAGCTGCGAAACCCGCTCCAGCCCTGCGCCGCCGCGCCGTGCCAGCCAAAGCCGATCCAGCCCAGCTGCACTGCCGAAAAGCGGTAATTCGGATTGTTCTGCAGTTGGGTCACTGCGCGCCGTGTCGCGGCCCCGACCTCGAACCCATAGGCGCAGTGCGTGGCCGGATCATCCAGCAGCGCCTTCAGTGCGGCGCTGCGTTGCGGCGTGCCCCAGGCTGCCGGCAAGGTTGCCTGCAGGTCGCCGGCCGCGTGCGCCTGCGCCAGCGATTCCCGCGTGCAGGGTGCGCCGCGGGCAATGACCGGAGCGTCGACCGCTGCCTCGCGAATGGTCCAGCCCAGACGTTGCAACAGCGCCTGCACGCAGTCGGCGCTGGCTGCGCTTGCGGCATCGCCGGGCTGCGCAGTCGCTGCCTGCAGCAGCTGCGCAGCGACCAGCACCGCGGCACAGCACCGTGTCGCCAAACGGGGACGCACGCTATGCCGCGTGGCCACGCAGATGGGGAGCGATGCACGCTGACGGCACGGCAGCTGAAGGTTGCTTATTCGCACAACGGGGGGGCTTGACGGCGTTTTCTTCTTGACTACAACACAAAAGCCCCGGCATGGCCGGGGCTTTGCGGATTCACCGCATCAGGCTCAGCGACGTTCGCAGACGCGCTCGACCTGCCGGTTGCCGTTGGTCTGCTGACGATTGCCCTGGATGGTGCGGCCTGCTGCACCGCCAGCCACTGCACCGGCCACAGTCGCCAGCTTCTTGCCGTTACCGCCGCCGACCTGGTTACCCAGCAATCCACCGATTGCAGCGCCGGCCAGCGTGCCGCCAATGCGATTCGGGTCGGTCGAGTTCTTCTGCACTTCGACATTACGGCAGCGGACGCGGGTGCCATCGTTGAAGCGACGGCCTTCGTCTGCTTCCGAATAGCGCTGCTGATGCGAATAGTTCTGAGCCTGCGCGAAGGTGCTCGTGGCCATCAGGCCGATCAGGGACATACCCAGCAGGGAGGTGCGCATTTTCATCGTTGGTCTCCACGTTTCTCGCCCGCTCGGCGAGCCATGGGCGCACTCTGGCCGCTGCGTCGAGAACACAACGTGAAGCGCGCAACCGGCTATTCAGACTTTGGAGCGCAGCGTGAAAAAGCCCGTCACGGCTGCGTGCCGGGCTCGGTTTGCGGCACCTTGGCCGGGGCCGGCGGTGGATCCTGCGCCTCGACCGGCAACGGTGCCACCGGCGGCTGTGCCACGGTCGTAGGAGCTGCTGTGGCAGCGGGTACAGGCGCAGGCGTTGCGCTCGCCGTCGAGGTGGCCGGAACAACCGCTGCCGGCGCCGGCGCTGGTGCCGCCGCATGCGCAGGGAGCGGTGCCGGTGCTGCACTTGCGGCGGCAGGCACCGCTTCGGTCACGTTGGGCAGATAGGAATTCAGCCGTTCGAAGAAGCGCTTGTAGAAGGCCGCATCCTGCACCGTAGTACTGGACACGCGCACCAGCGAATCGCCGCTGCTGCCCACCGGCAGCGACAACGACCCCAGCACCCCCACACCGACGCTGGCCGAGGTCGAACTCTTCTTCAGCGCATACCGGTCCTGCAGCGCACTGACGAACACCTGCGCCTTGCCGCCATCCTGAGTGGCGCAGGAGATGCGCAAGTTGAGTTGCTCGCTCTGGTCGGCTTCCTTCAACTGGAAGTTCTTGCTGCCCTCCACCGCCGCCGCATCGGCACGGGTGACGGCGTAGCCCTGGCTCAACAGCACGCGCCGAGCCGCTTCGCAGGCCTGTGGCGAGCTGGCCGCCACGCTGCGCGAGTAGGTGTCGTCGGAATTGAACGACTCACGCATCAGCATCGTGTCGCCCTTGCTGCCACCGCAGCCGGCCAGGGTTGCCAGCGCGCCAAGCAGTGCGCCATGCGCGATCGGGGAAGTACGAGACATGGGAAGATTCCATCATCCAAAACCGGCCAAAGCATAGCCGCAACCCATGTGCGCGCGGTGTCGCCTCGCCTGCTCAGGGCATCGGCGGTTCATCCGCTGGCAGTTGCAGGTCTACCTGCAGGCGGCTGCCCTCGGCACCGATGCGTTCGGCGCGCAGGTAGTGATGCGTGCGGACCGCCGCCAACGGCACCGGTGCCCGGCATGGCTCGCCCCACAGGCTCAAACTGAATCCCTGTGCCTGCAGCCAGGCGGTCATCCGGTCCCATAACGGCTGCTCGGCGCGCAGCATCAGGTCCAGGTCGTCCGGCCCGTCTGGCACCAGGATGGGCGACTGCAGCCAGCGTGCGTAGCTGCCATGCACCCGCACCGGCACTCCCAGCGCCTGGACGGCCTGCAGCAACTGTGCGGCCTGCGCCAGGTCCAGCTGCGCCCGGCAGTGCTGGAAGATCAGCGCGTATTCGTGGCTGCGGTTGCTGTCGGTGCGTGCATGCGCGATACCACCGGCTGCGCACTGGTAGCACAGCACCCGCTCTTCGTGCAGCGTAAACAGGCTGCCCAGGATCCGGCCGAGGTCCCAGGCCTGCGGAAACAGTCGCCCGCCAAGACAGATGTTTTCCGCCATCACTACGCCGAATGCGTCTGGGCGCAGCCGCCGTCGCAGCGCATGGAACACCCCGCGCATGCCGGCAAGATAGCCGGCGTAATCGGCACTGGCGTACAGCTGGCCTGCCTGCGCTTCACCCTGCCACTGGCAACCGAAATACGGCACGTTGGTCAGGCACAGATCAATCGCCGCTGCGGGTGTCGTCTGCATCAGGCTGCCGAGCACGACCGGCGCATCCACCCCATGCCGCTGCAGCCGTGTGCGCGCCACCTGCGCCCGCGCGGCATCGATTTCCATGCCGTGCGCGCTGCGACCTTCGAGCGCCGCGGCGAGCAAGGTGGTACCGAAGCCGCAGAACGGGTCGAACACCTGCTCGCCCGGCAAGCTGAAGTGGCGCACGAACGGGCGCATCTGATTGACCCAGCCACAGTCGCGGCCATACAGCGGATCGCTGGCACGCAGATCCTCGGGCAACGCCCAGGCGGCATCGTCGGCGCTCGGTGTCCACCAGCTACGCCGATCGAACTCATCCATCGGCCGGCTCCCATAGCACGTCTGCATCCGGGTCCCAGCCGGCGCACAGGCGGCCATTGGCGAAGAACACCAGCTTGTAGATGTCGCCGGTGGCATGACGCGCATGCAGGGCCGCGTAATCGGCACTTCCAAAGACCACCTGCAAGCCGTCGTCCCCACGCAGGCGCACATTCCAGAAGTAATACCCTTCGGTCATGCCATCGAGCTGCCACTGCGCCCACCACGGCTGCTGCGTGCAGTCGGCCAGCAACGGCTCCACGCCGATGCGCTGCTGTTCGATATAGCGCCAGGTGCCGTTGCTGCGATATGCCTCATCCAGCCGCGACAACTCGCGGAAGATGACCTGGCTGGCGCCGCAGCGGCGTGCCCACGCGATGTAGTGCGCCACGTCTTCGGCACGGCAGATGCCATCGCGTTGCACGATGCAGACCAGCCGCACCGGCAGGCGCTCGGCAATGCTGCGCGCGGTACGCACGAAGGTGGCCGCATCGGCGATGGGCTCGTCCGCCCGAAACCGCATGATGGCATCGTTGCGCGCCTGCAACGGGTGGTGGCGCGACAGTTCGATCCACGACACGCCGAACTGGCTCAGCGCATCCAGCAGGCGCCCGCCTTGCGCACGCGCCAGGCCCGCCCCGTTGCTGTAGAGCACGCGCTGCTCGACCTGCGGGCCATCCGGTGTCTGCGACAAGGTCTGCAGCAGGGTCTGCAGCCAGTGCGCATCGTCGGTCATCTCCAGACCCGACAACGAATACGACAACGGCACTGCGTGCAGCACCTGCAAGGCGGCACGCAGCTGATCGAAATACGCCGGACCCGGCCGCAGCATGGACGCCGTCAGGCTACCACCGTGCTGGCGCAGGTTTTCCGAGCAGAACCCGCAGCGTGCCGAGCAGGGGCGCACCGACGCATACGGGGTGAAGGTGACCGGCAACGCCATCCGATAGCTGCGTTGGCCGATACGCAAGCGATGCCAGCGATTGCCTTCGTCCTGCAGCGGCACACGCCGGTGCAGGCTGGGTACTGCCGCGCGCAGCTGCGTCAACAGCGGCGAGGCGGCCGCCAGCGGTGCGTCGTCGATGGAAGCGGGCATGACCATGCCTGCGTGCCGCCGGTCAGCGGCGCGCCGCGTCGGCGCGCGCACGCACCTGCTCCAGCGTCCACTCCTGCTGCATCGCCCCGTTCTCCCACACCGTCACCAGCGCGTCCTCGCTGTCGGCGCTGGCAATCACCTCGTCCAGCAACGCACTGCGGTAGCTGCCATCGCGACGGTCGCGCAGCAGGGTCAACCGACCGCGCTTGCTCTGCTTGCCCTGGTCGGTGATCGGATCCTTGTAGACATCGATCCACTGCCCGTCCACACGCACCGCCGAGCACTTGAGCGCGAATTTCTGGGTATCGCGGTCCACCTTCTGCAGCAAGGCACCGCCCATGCCGAAGGCGACGTTGTCGGCGGCATAACCGGCTGCGGTGATCCGCTCCAGAATCGCGCGCAGCGACTGCGGGTTGATGCCATCGCCCTGGATCACGCGTACGTGGTTGAGCACCTTGTAGCCCTTGCCGTTGGCCTGATGACCGAAGGCTTCGTCCAGCAGCAGCAGGCATTGTTCCACCACATCCACCGGGTCGCCGGAATCGGGGCGGATCACCACCGTCGCGCCGGAGGCGACGATCTCCTCGCGCAAGGTGGTGCCCCAATGCTCGGCAATGGCGCGGTAGATGTCGTAGCTGTCCGAGACCACCGCCACGATGGAACCGGGCCGTGCGAATTGGGTGAGCATGTTGCGATACGCATCCACCTCGCGCTCGCGACCCCAGCTGGTGATGGTGCTGTGCTCGGCGGCGGGAATCGAAAAGCCCGCCACTGGTGTGTGGTAGTGCGCGCGTGCCAGCAGCAACGCCGACAAGGTATCGGTGCCGAGAAAGTTCACCAGATGCGCGGCGCCACCGAGGGCCGCCGAGCCCGGGCTGGACACGCCGCGCGCGCCGAAGTCGTGCAGCTTGAACGGCAACTGCCCTTCCGGATCGTCGCTGGTGCGCTCCAGGTAATCGCGCACGATCTGCTTCACCTGCCAGCTCACCGTGGCCACCGTCACCGGATACCACACGCGCAGCAACAGGGTTTCCAGATACGACGGCACCCAGAACGCCCGGGCGTCGGTGGACTCGATCGTCATCAGCACATTGTGCGTGGGCACCACCGTACCTTCGGGCACCGCACGGATGCGGATCGGCAACTGGCCACCGAGACGGTCGACGATATCGCGCCAGCCGGCCTCGTTGAACGGCTCGCCATGCGCGGCCAGCAATGCCTTCGCATCGTCGATATCGGCGTGCGTGACCGGCCGGTTGATGGCTTCCTTCAGAATCGACTGCAGGCCGAAGAACACGGTCTGGTCGTACACGCCGCCGCGCGATTCGACATAGAAGAACGAGGCGTCGGTACCAGGCGGATATTGCAGCCAGTGGCTGGCCTTGTAGCTATCGGTGTTGAGCAGCAGGTTATCGAGGTAATGCATGACGGAAGCTCCTTCGCGTCGGGAAAACCGGCAGTCTGTCCGCCGGCGGGAGGCTGTGCTGCAAGCAAAAACACATGTCATGCGGACAACACCGATCGGTGCCGGCACGCAGGCGCATGCCGCTGCCTTCAACCACGGCCCAGGAAGAATTCAAGGATATGCAGGTGGTCTTCGTACAGACGCGGGCCCATCGCCATGACCTCGGCGATCGGAATCCAGCGCGCCTTGTCGGCATCGTCGCCACCGCGCACGACAGGCAGCTCGCCGGCCGGAAATTCGAAGTGGAAGGCATGGGTGATGGTGCGCCCGCGCAGGCTGCGGTCGGGATGGTCGAACACCTGGCGGGCACGCAACGAGCCCTTGAGCACCGGCACCGGCAGCTTGAGCCGGGTTTCTTCGCGCAGCTCGCGCAGGCAGCTGTCCAGCAGCCCCTCGTCCTGCGCAACGAAACCGCCCGGCAATGCCCACAGGCCCTTGCCCGGCTCGGCACGGCGGCGCACCAGCAGCACGTGGCCCGAGTGCACCACCACCGCATCGGTGGTCACGAAGGTGGGCGCATACGGCGCATCCTTCCAGGCAGCGCGGTAGTGCTCGATGAAACGGTATTCGGCCACCAGCTGCGCATAACTGGGCGAATTGCGCCGGAACGCTTCAAGCATGTCGTAGACTGGCGCCGGCACATTGCCGCGCAGCATCAACAGCCCGCCATGGAAACCGATGTCGCCCGCCTCGAACAGATAGCGACGCAGTTCGGTGGCCGACAGGGTGGCGGTGTGTTGCACATCTTCCAGCGGCCACTGCGGAAACTCGCGCAGGTAATAACTGCTGGCATCCTTGTCCATGCCGATCAGGCCGACCCGCGCATCGGGCGCGCCGCCATCGGCCTGCACCGCTTCGGCAACCTGGCGCTGCACCTCGGCGATCCACAGGCTTTCGTTATAGAGATGATCGCGCAATGGACGCAGGATCAGTCGCGCGTTCTCGCCCGGCAACGCGGACTCGATCATCACCGCGCGTTCTGCGACGGTCCAGGGATTGCGAATGGTGCGTGGCGTGTCGGCCGAACCGATCAACACAATGAGCTTGCTCGCCTTGCCCAACGCATGGCGGGCGACGGCGGCGTGGCCGTTATGAAAGGGCTCGAAACGCCCGATAAACACGAGATAATCGTACTGCACTGCCATGAGAATCCCTCACGGTTGGTGGGTAACCAGCGGTCTGTCCGCTGGCTTGGTGCAAATGCTACGCCGATGCGCGGCGGCGTCAAGCAGGCGAGGATGTCTGCATACATCATCACTGTCGTGACGCAGTGGTCATCGTTGCTGGCTAGACTCGGTGCTCTTGTTTCCAGGGAGTTCGCCTGCATGCCACGTCCGATCGCGCAGGTGCTGCTGCGCCGCCTTCTCGCCACCGTTGCAGCGCTGTGCATCGCCCTGCCCGCACTGGCGGCAACGCCGAGCGCGCCGCTGCGGGTGATGTCGTTCAACGTGCGCGTGCCGGTCGATACCGACGGCGACAAACGTTGGCAGGCGCGTCGCGATGCCATGGTCGCGTTGATCCGTCAGGCGCATCCGAATGTCGTCGGCACCCAGGAGCTGGTACACAGGAGCAGGCGCGGTATCTTGCAACGCACTTGCCGACCTATCGCTGGTTCGGCAAGGGACGCAGTGCCGACGGTGGCGGTGAGCACATGGGCGTGTTCTATGACAGCCGCGTGCTGACGGTGGTCGAATTGGGCGACTTCTGGCTATCCGAAACACCCGACATCCCCGGCAGCGGCAGCTGGGGAACGGACCTGCCACGCATGGTCACCTGGGCACTGTTTGAACGTCGCAGCGACAAGCGCCGGTTCTACCTGTTCAACACGCATCTGCCGCACCGCGATCAGGATGAGCAGGCCCGCGAGCAAGGCGCCCGATTGATCCTGTCGCGTATTGCGAAGCTGTCTGCGGATAGTCCGGTGGTGCTGACCGGCGATTTCAACAGCGATCCGGACAAGCGTACCTACCCCACGCTCACCGCCGTGCTGGGCGATGCACGCACCCACGCACCCAAGCGCAACGGTCCGGAAAACACCTTCCAGGATTTCAGCACCCGCCCGACCCGGCGCATCGACTGGATTCTGTTCCGCGGCCTGACGCCTACCCGCTTCACCACCCTGGAGGACCGCCCCGGCGGCATCCTGCCGTCCGATCATTATCCGGTGCTGGCCGAGTTCGACTGGCCGCGCTGACAGCCAAACGCGCAAGCACTCATCGCGCCGGCAATGACGCAATGACACGCCTGCCAGCGGCTACGGGATCCGATCTTGTGGGTGTTGCGGCCGCTCGAAGCGGCTCACAAACATCTCAAGCAAGCGTCATGTCGGTGGGGAAGGCGCGCTTGAATCAATGGTTGCAGCGTTAGGACATTGAAAGCCCGCGCAGCGGCCACGCCCGGCAGCCACGCGGCGATGTGCCGGCCGCTCAAACCACCTGGATGCCAGCCTGTGCCGCGCTGGCCTGCAGCCATTCCAGCAAGGTCTGCAGGATCGCCGATGGCGTGTCGCGCCAGACGATGGACAGCTCGCGCCGCGCCCAGGTTTCGTCCAGCGGCACCGCCGCCAACTGCTGCCTGACGCTGGAGCACGCCAGCGCCGCGTGCGGCACGATGGCCACACCCACACCGCGCGCCAGCATGCGGCACAGTGTTTCGATGCCGGGCACGCGCGCGCGGATGCGCAGGTGCACGCCGGCCCTGGCCAGGTGCGTGCGCAGGTGACGCTGCAAGGCGTTGTCGGCCGACAATGCCAGCAACTGCATCTGTGCGATATCGGTCAGGCGCACGCCGCCCGCAGCGGCCAGCGAATGGCTGGCGGCCATCGCCACCACCAGGCGATCCTGCCGGAACGGGCGCCGCTGCAGGCCGGTGAAATCCGCATGCCCCGCCACCACAGCCAGGTCGGCACGTTCATCGCGCACCGCGTCGGCCGCCTCCTCGCTCCCCCACTCGGCCAGGGTCAGATCCACCCGCGGATGCGCCAGCAAGAAATCCGCCACGCATTCGGGTAGCCATTCCGAGAGTGCGGCGGTGTTGGCGGCCAGTCGCAGCGTGACCTGGCCGCCGATGCCATAGTCGCCAAGTTCGCTGCGCATCGCCTGCTCCTGCCGCGCCAGCACCCGTGCGTGTCGCAGCAACACCTGGCCGGCCGCGGTGAGCGTCACCCCGCGCCGGCCACGCTCGAACAGCGCCGCCCCGACCTGCAACTCCAGCGCGCGGATGCGCGCACTGGCGGCCGCCAGCGACAGCGCCACGCGGTCGGCGCCAGCCGTGATGCTGCCGGTGTCGGCTACCGCAACAAAAATCCGCAGATCGACGAACTCTACCTGCATGTGCACTCCCAGCCTTCGGCGTAGCCGAAGTCTGCCTCAAACAAAGACAGCTTGCCGGCTCAGCATCGCCACCCGGATCCTGGCGCCCATGAGTGGACATGTTTCGCAGTGGCTGCTGGTTGCAGCGGTCTTCCTGCTGGCCGGCGGCGTCAAGGGCGTGGCCGGCATGGGGCTGCCGACGGTGGCGATGGGGCTGCTCGGGCTATGGCTGCCGCCCAGCCAGGCCGCCGCACTGCTGGTGTTGCCTTCGCTGGTGACGAATCTGCAGCAGGCCTGGGGGCCGGCGCCGGCAGCGCTGTTGCGGCGTCTGTGGCCGGTATTGGCCCTCGTGGTGGCGGGCACCTGGCTGAGCGCCGGGGTGATGATCGGCGGCAACCCGCGCGTCCTGCGCGCCGCGCTCGGCGTGCTGCTGGTGGTCTACGCCCTGCTCGGGCTTGCGCGCCGGCAGTGGACGCTGCCGCCACGCCACGAACGCTGGGCCAGCCCGCTGACCGGACTGGTCGGTGGCCTGCTCAACGGCGCCACCGGTGTCCTGGTGATTCCGGTGGTGCCCTATCTGTCTGCGTTGGGCCTGCCGCGTGAGCTGTTGATCCGCGCACTGGCGGCGTGCTTCGGCACGGCAACGCTCGCCCTGGCCATCGCGCTGGTCTGGCATGGCGGGGTGCCGCTCTCGGCCGGCCTGCCATCGCTGTTGGCGCTGGTACCTACCGCAGCGGGCGTATGGGCTGGCACGCGGGTGCGTCGCCGCATCTCTGCCGATCTGTTCCGCCAGGTATTTTTCGGCACCTTGCTGCTGCTCGGCCTGCAGGCCTGCTGGCAGGCGCTGGCCTGAGATCTCGCTGACAGCGGATGCCGCACACAAACGAAAACGCCACCGGCAAGCGGTGGCGTTCGTGGATCGGATGCGCAGCGGTGATCAGTCTGCCCAGCGCCCCGGGGCCGTGGACTGCGGCAGCACTTGCGCCGAAAGCGGTTGGTCCTGCGACAGCAGGCCCAACGCATCGGCCAGGATGGCGGCCGACTCGTGCAACAACGGGTCCGGACGCTTTTCTGCCGCCTTCTCACGCGCGGTGTCCTTGACGATATCGCGTTCGCTGCCGGTCAGGCCATCATCGGTGTCGTCGGCAAGCGGATCCAGCGGCAAGCCGAGCTGCTTGCGAATCTGCTGCCGATCCTTGCGCTGCTGGTCCTGCTTCTGGCGCTCGGCCAGGCGCTCGGCCTCGTTCAAGGAAATGTACTTCTTGGCCTTCTCTTCGCGGAACTGCTTGACGTCCTCTTCCCACCACTGGAACTCCTTGTCGGTGGCGATGCGCGCGGTGTGCAGCGTCTGCAGCTTGGGCAGCAGCGGTGCGAAGTTGCCGTACTGGGTGTGCGGCGCGGCAGCGATGCGCGTCCACGGCAGCGCGTTGTCGTAGGTGCTCTCGCCGAATTCGGTGGCATCGACGCTGGCCGGGAAGGCGATATCCGGTACCACGCCCTTGTGCTGGGTGCTCGAACCGCTGACGCGGAAGAACTGCGCAATGGTCAGCTTGACCTGCCCGTAGCGCTGGCCTTCGGCGGCCGGCCACCGGTCCAGGTCCACGATGTTCTGCACCGTGCCTTTGCCAAAGCTGGTTTCGCCGATCACCAGGCCACGGCCGTAATCCTGGATGGCGCCGGCAAAGATCTCCGATGCCGATGCCGAACCGCGATTGATCAGCACGCCCAGCGGGCCATCCCAGGCAACCTTGGGATTGCTGTCGCCATTGACGGTGACCCGGCCACCGGATTCGCGCACCTGCACCACCGGGCCCTGTTCGATGAACAGGCCGGTCAGTTCGATCGCCTCGTCCAGCGAGCCGCCACCGTTGTTGCGCAGGTCCAGCACCACGCCGTCGACCTTGTCGGTCTTGAAGCCTGCCAGCAACTTGGCAACGTCGCGCGTTGCAGATGCGTAATCGGTCGCATTGCGACGACGCCCCTCGAAATCCTGGTAGAAGCCCGGCAGCTTGATGATGCCGATGCGGCGTTCCGGCTGACCGCCCTGGGCCGGCAGTTTGATGGTTTCTCCCTTGGCGGCCTGCTCGGCCAGGCGCACCTTTTGCCGGGTCAGCGTGACCGTGCGGTGCTTGCCGTCGATGCCCGACTCGGCCGGGATGTATTCCAGGCGCACCTGGGTGTCCTTGCTGCCACGGATCTTGGCCACCACGTCGTCGATGCGCCAGCCGATCACGTCCTCGATCGCCCCGTTCTTGGCCTGGCCCACACCGACGATGCGATCGCCCGGCTTGAGCGTGCCGTCCACCGCCGCAGGACCTCCCGGGATCACCTCGCGGATCACCACCATATCGTCCTGCTTCTGCAGCTGCGCGCCAATGCCTTCCAGCGACAGCGACATCTGCTGATTGAACGTCTCGGCGGTGCGCGGGGTGAAATAGTCGGTGTGCGGGTCAACCGCGTTGGTGTAGGCGTTGACGAAGAACTGGAACACATCCTCGCCCTTGAGCTGCTTGACCGAGTCGGCGAGCGCGGCATAACGCTTGTCCAGCGTCTTGCGGATGTCGTCGGGCTTCTTGCCGGCCAGCTTCAGACGCAGCCAGTCGTTCATCACCGACTGCCGCCACAGCACATCCAGCTGCTTGTCATCCGATGCCCAGGGCACGTCCTTGCGGTCGTACTCGAACTTGTCGCTGCCGTTGAAATCGAAGTCCTGCTTGAGCAGGTCGCGCGCGTACTTGACCCGTTGGTCGACACGCTTGCGGTACACCGCAAAGACCTGGAACGCCGGTTCCAGATTGCCACCGCGCAACGCGTCGCCCACACCGGCCTGCAGCGGCGCAAAACCGTCGATATCCGCCTGGGTGAAGAATTGCTTGCCGCCATCGAGCGCTTCCAGATACCGCTTGAAGACATCCTTGGCCATCGCCTCGTCCAACGTGCGCGGCCGATACGCATAGCGACTATCGGACAGCAGGCCATAGACGAGTTTGGTCGCGGTCGCCTGCTCAGGCGTGGCGGCCGCCGGCAGCGCGGTATCGGCGCGTGCGAGCAATGCCATCGGAGTGGTCAACACCAGCGCCAGCAGGCCGGCCTTCATGGACGCAGAAACGTTGTAGGTCATCGAATGGCTCTCGGCACGGGGCCGACAAAAGAACGGCGGTGATCGGATCGGACAGCATGACAGTGCCGAAAGTTGCTGGCGTTGTCATCCGCTGGCTGAATCAGCCTAGCGCCCGGCATGTAGCAGATTGTGAACGAGACCGTACCTCGCTCAGTTGGGCGCCGCCGCCGAATGCAAAACGGCCCCGTGCGGTGCACAGGGCCGAATCGGGCGAGCCAGCAACGTTGAAAACAGCATCACGGCCGTCAATGCGCGATCGCACATCCAGCGCTGCTGCTGGCCGAGCCGACCAGCAGCACGCGACGGTAATCACATGCCAGCCACCGGTACCGCCGCTCAGGCGGCGACGCCGGCGCCTGCGGCCTGCCGGTCGGCATGGTACGACGAGCGCACCATCGGACCCGATGCGACGTGGCTGAAGCCCAGCGCATTGCCGTACTCCTCCAGCGCCTTGTAGTCCTCCGGTGTCCAGTAGCGCATCACCGGGTGGTGGTGCGGCGTCGGCTGCAGATACTGGCCAATCGTGATCATGTCCACATCGTGTGCGCGCAGATCACGCAAGGTGGCCTGCACCTGCTCCATGGTTTCGCCCAGCCCCAGCATGATGCCGGACTTGGTGGCGATGGTCGGATGCTGCGCCTTGAAGCGCTGCAGCAGGGTCAGCGACCACTGGTAATCCGCACCGGGGCGGACGTTCGGGTACAGGTCCGGCACCGTTTCGATGTTGTGGTTGAACACGTCCGGCGGGCTGAGCGCCAGGATCTCCAGCGCGCGATCCATGCGGCCCTTGCCACGGAAATCCGGTGTCAGGATCTCGATGCGGGTGTTGGGCGAACTGGCGCGGATGGCGGAGATGCACTCCACGAAGTGCTGCGCACCGCCGTCGCGTAGATCGTCGCGGTCCACGCTGGTCACCACCACGTATTTCAGGCCCATGTCGGCCACGGTGGTGGCCAGACTGGCCGGCTCGCCGGCATCCGGCGGCTTGGGCCGGCCATGTGCCACATCGCAGAACGAGCAGCGCCGCGTGCACACCTCGCCCAGGATCATGAAGGTGGCGGTGCCGTGGCTGAAGCACTCGTGGATGTTCGGGCAGCTGGCTTCTTCGCAGACGGTGACCAGGCGGTTTTCGCGCAGCTTGGCCTTGAGGGTCTGCACCGCGTTGCCGGACGGAATCCGCACGCGGATCCACGACGGCTTGCGCAGTACCGGTGCATCGACAAACTGCACCGGCGAACGATTGATCTTGTCGCCACCGATCTGCTTGACGCCGGTCTGCAGCGGCGCAGGCGCCGCGGTGTCGCCGGAGACGACCTGCAAGGGGATGGAACGGGCGATAGGCTGGGTCATGACAGTACGGGCGCTCAGGCCGGAAGCGAAAGGTCGGGCAATGCGGAAACGGGCTGCAGCACGAGGCCGAACTGGCGCGCCAGTTGCTCGAGCAGCACCGCCTTCACCGCGTCTATCCCGGAGGGGCCGCCCAAGTCTAGCACCGAGGTCACCTGCAGACCCTGGTAGCCACAGGGGTTGATACGGTGGAATGGCTCCAGATCCATCGCCACGTTGAACGACAACCCGTGGAAGGTGCAGCCACGGCGCACCCGGATACCGAGTGCGGCGATCTTGGCCGCGCCCACATAGACGCCGGGCGCGCCGTCGCGGCGCTCGGCCACGATGTTCCACTCGTCCAGCGTGTCGATCAGCGCCTGCTCGATCTTGCACACGTAATCGCGCACGCCGATCTTGAGCCGGCGCAGGTCCAGCAGCGGATAGACCACCAACTGGCCAGGGCCGTGATAGGTCACCTGCCCGCCGCGATCGACCTGCAACACCGGAATCTCGCCCGGCGCCAGCACGTGCTCAGGCTTGCCGGCCTGGCCCAGGGTGAACACCGGCGCGTGCTCGACCACCCACACCTCGTCGGCCGTGTGCTTAGCGCGCGTGTCGGTGAAACGCTGCATTGCACGCCACACCGCGGTGTAGTCCTGCTGGCCCAGGTCGCGCAACTTCGCCGGCGGGATGGCAACCGGAGCCATGACCGGCTCGACCGCTACAGCGTCCACTTCACTTCCGGATGGTCGCGCAGCGCCTGGTGCGCGGCGTCGAACTGCTCCCGGCTCTCGGCGCGGAAGCCGATCTTGACCGAGACATACTTGCCGCTGGACGAGTGTTTCCAGCTGACGCCTTCCTGCATCAACTCCACGCCGGTGGCGGCGAGCAGACGCGGAAGCTCGGTTTCCAGGCCACGATCAGCCGCGCCCATGGCGCTGAGCTCGAAGGTGCCTGGGAACTGGAAGCCGTGATCGGGGGTGTCGGTGCTGATGTCCATCGTCCCATTATCGGGCCGGTGGAGAGCAAACCCAAGTCCACTGGAGGTCGCTGCGGGTATCTGCCACGCATCACAGCGAACCTGAGGCATGGGCCGACCAGGTGACTACGTCACTCAGCCGGACACACCCATGCAATAGCGCGCCAATCCTGCAATCGAACTCGACAGACAAGACGTCATCGCCGCACGAAATTCACGCGGTGCAGCGGTAGTGGAAGGCACCTTTGCTGAACCTAGCCCACCTTTACTCCCCAGGCCCTCCATGCTCCGATCGCGCGCGTTGTCTGCTGCCCTGCTGCTTTCTCTCACCGGATTGTCGATGCCCGCCCTGGCCGCGGATCAATGCGACTCGAGCCGGCTGGGGCGTACGCCGCCGGCGGTGAATTTCCGTGTCGATAACGACCTGTTCGGTGGGGAGGACCAGGACCAGGGCTATTCCAACGGCGCGGTACTGACCCTGGTGTCGCCCAACCTGGTGGACTACACCGACGACCCCTGCCTGCCGCGCACCGCGCTCTGGGTGAACAGCTACCTGGAACGCCTGCATCCGGGCGAGTTCGATCAGCAGAACATGGTGTTTTCGATCGGCCAGGCGATCTTCACCCCCACCGATTTCACCCGTCACGACGTGATCCCGGACGACCGCCCCTACGCAGGCATTCTGCTGGCAAGTTTTGGCTACAACGCGCGCAACGATGCGTACTTGCGAACCACCCAGTTGCAGGTCGGCGTCGTGGGCCCCTGGGCCTTTGCGCAGGAGGCCCAGGATGCGATCCACGACGCATTGGGCGACGAAAAATTCCAGGGCTGGGACAACCAGTTGCACAATGAGCCACTGATCAACCTGGTCCACGAGCGCATGCGCCGCTGGCCTGCCGATGCCAGCGGCAATGCCGATGGCTTCGGGTGGGATTTCATCTCTCACTGGGGCGGCGCGGTGGGCAATATGGCCACGCACCTGAACGCCGGTGGCGAAGCACGTTTTGGCTGGAAACTGCCCGATGACTTCGGCAGCACCCCCACCCGCCCGGCCGGCGAGAACACCGCACCCAGCCGCCTGGGCCGTGCCAGTGGCTGGTCGGGGCATCTGTTCGTGACCACCGACGCACGCTGGGTGATCCGCGACATCACCCTGGACGGCAACACCTTCCGCAACAGCCACAGTGTGGACAAGCGTCCGTTCGTGGGCGATGTCGGTTACGGCCTGGCCATCATGTACGGCCGCTGGAAGTTCGCCCTCGCCCGCTACCACCGCACCCGCGAATTCGAGACCCAGCGCGAGACGCCGGTGTATGGGAGTTTCACGATCAGCCGGATGCTTTGAGGGATGGGATTGGGGAGTCGGGATTGGGGAGTCGCAAGAGCGGGCTGCTGGTGCTTCGCTGCTGCTCTCGCCTTTGCCAATCCCGAATCTCCAATCCCCAATCCCCGCAAAGAAAAAGCCGGCGTTCGCCGGCTTTTTCTTTGGATCACTCCGATTCCCACCACATCCAGAACGCATCCCAGAGGCGCTTGAAGAATCCGCCCTCCTCGACCGCGTTGATGGCGACCAGCGGGGCCTGGGCGATGATCTTGCCGTCCAGGCTGACATTGACAGTGCCGACCTGCTGGCCCTTCTTGATGGGCGCCTGCAGGTTCTTGGCCACCTCCATGCTGGGCCTGAGATCGTTGTAGCGGCCGCGCTGCAGGCTGACCAGCAATGGCTGGGCCACGCCGAGCTGCACTTCGTCCTGCGCGCCCTTCCAGACTTTCTGCTTGGTCACGACCTTGCCCGGTGCATACAGGCTGTGGGTCTCGAAGAAGCGGAAGCCCCAGTTGAGCAGGGCCAGGCTGTCGTCGGCGCGCTGGCGCTCGGACGAATCGCCCATCACCACCGCGACCAGGCGCTGGTCGCCGCGCTTGGCCGAGCTCAGCAGGCAGTAGCCGGCTTCGGAGGTGTGGCCGGTCTTGATGCCATCCACCGCCGGGTCGCGCCACAACAGCAGATTGCGGTTGTTCTGCTTGATGCTGCCGACCTGGAATTCCTTGATCTTGTTGTAGGCGTAGGTTTCCGGGTAATCGCGCACCATCGCGCGGCCCAGCAGGGCCAGATCGTAGGCGGTGGAATGGTGGCCTTCGGCGCTCAGACCATGCGCGTTGACGAAGTAGGAGTTCTTCATGCCGATCTTGGCGGCATAGCTGTTCATCAGCGAGGCGAACGCTTCTTCGCTGCCGGCCACATGCTCGGCCAGCGCGATCGCCGCGTCGTTGCCGGACTGGATCGCCATGCCCTTTTCCATGTCTTCCAGACGCGCGGTCTGGTTGACCGGGAAGCCGCTATAGCTGCCATCGGTGCCTGCGCCACCTTCGCGCCAGGCGCGCTCGCTCATCATGACCTGGTCGTCGCGGGTGACCTTGCCGTTCTTGATCTCGGCGGCCACCACATAGGAGGTCATCACCTTGGTGATCGAGGCCGGCGCCAGTTGCTGGTGGATGTTCTCGCCGGCCAGCACCTGCCCGGTGGCGTAGTCCATCAGGATCCAGGACTTGGAGACGGCCGGCGCGGGCGCGGGCGGAACCGGGACGGCGGCCGGCGCAGCGGCAACGGCAGGCGTCGGCTGCGGCGCAGGGGTCTGCGCGCAGACCAGGCCAAAGGCAAACGTGGCCACCGCAGCGGCGGCGAAGCGGAATTTCATTGAAGAACGACTCCTGACGGGCCCGAAGGCTGGGTAATGCGAAATTGTAAGGCGCCACGGCGATCAGGGCGACGCACGCGATGCTGCGCGCGCCTGCGCAGTTCAGCGATGGCGGCAGACGACGCGCCGAACGTGGCTGACGCGCTGGGCGATCGAGCAAGCTGCATTGGGCGCGTCGTGATCGCGGCTGCCCGACGCTACCTGTCGATAGCGGGCGCCGGCCTACCCGCCGACGCCTTGGCTGCCGGATCGATCGTCGCTAGTTGGCGACGATCTGCGGGCGCCCGAAGCCCAGGCCGGCGATGCGCTGCGCGATTTCCGAGGCATTGGCGTGATCGCGTGCATTGACGCGCAGGCGCCACAAGGTACGTCCGCCACTGACGATATCGCTGACGCTGGCTCCGGCGATGCCGGCCGATGCCAGCTGCGACAGCGCGCGATTGGCATTTTCGCGGCTGGCGAAACTGGCAACCTGCAACAGGATGTCGCCCAGCGCGGATTCGGCGGCGCTGGGCGCCCTGGCCGGAACCGGATCGACCTTGACCGGGCGCGCAGGCGCGCTCGCCGGCGCCTTGACCACCGCGACGGCAACCGGCGCAGCAGCAGCCGGACGCGGCGTGGCGGCCGCCGGCTTGCCGGTGGCCACACGTACGCCCTGCGCCTGCATCCAGGCATCGAAATTGTCGGCATTACCGGGCTGGCGCGAATCGGCCACGCGATAGCGCCACCGTTCGCCGGCCGGGATGACCACAGCGCCATTCGAGGCAGCGGCAGGCGCGGCAACCACCGTACCTGCGCTCGCCGCCGCACGTGGCGGCACGGTGCGGGTGGGCAGGCGCTGCACCAGACCATCGATCTGGCTGCTGCCCGCAACAGGCCGCGCCGTGGCAACGGCCGTAGAGGCCGGCTGGCTGCGGCGGCGCTTGGCCAGCAGGTTGCCGTTATCGGCTTCGGTCAGCCCGCGCACTTCCACATTGCCGGTGCCCTTGCCGGTGATGCCCAGCTTGACCGCCGCGGCGTAGCTCAGATCGATCACGCGTCCGTCGTGAAACGGACCGCGGTCGTTGACCCGCACCACCACCGAGTCGCCGGTGTCGGTATTGGTGACCAGTGCAAAGCTTGGCAGTGGCAGGGTCTTGTGCGCGGCAGTGAAGGCGTACATGTCGTAGACCTCCTTGTTGGAGGTCAGCCGGCCGTGGAATTTGCTGCCGTAATACGAGGCGGTCCCGCGTTCGACATAGTCGCCGGGGTTGTCCATCACCACGTAGCGCTTGCCCAGCACCTCATACGGCGAGCGGTTGCCCACCGCCGAGCGCGGCTCGTTGGTGACCAGGGGTTCGGGAATGCAGGCCACGTTGGGCACGTGGTCCGGCGTACTGTCCTTGACGCCGGGTTTGTACAGGCCGCCGGCGGTGTAATCGCCACGCGTGGACGGGTCTTCCTTGGCCGCCGCGTACGGCGACGTGGGGGGGCATCCGGTCGCGACATACGCCGGTCCCTTGCCATCGACCTTGACGCCCTTGATGGCACCGCTACCGGTGCTGCCGGCACCTTTCTTCGGTGCGCTGCTGCAGGCCGCCAGGCCCAGCATCAATGCCATCGGGATCAGCCACTTGGGGCCTGTCATGCTGTTCATGCCGGTGGTAACTCCTTGCCGGCGATGGCCTCGGACAGCTGGAACACGGCCATCGCGTACATCTTGGAGATGTTGTAGCGGGTGATTGCGTAGAAGTTCTGGAACCCCAGCCAGTACTGCTTGCCGTTGGCATCATCCAGGCTGATCGGCGTGGCGGTGCTGCCGGCCACCACCGGTGCGTTGGGGTGATAGCCACGCGCCGACAGGTCGGCCAGCGTATACACCGGCGACCAGTCGGTGGGATTGAATTCCTCGTGGCCGGCGGCCAGCGTAGCCGGCACCGCTACCTGCCCGTCGCGCACCCAGCCGCCCTTCTTGACGAAGTAGTTGGCGATCGAGGCGAACACGTCGTTGTAATCGGTGAACAGATTGCGCTTGCCGTCGGCATCGCCATCGACACCGAACTGGCGGTAGCTCGATGGCATGAACTGGCCCATGCCCATCGCACCGGCGTAGCTGCCGATCAGCGCGGTGACGTCGAGTTGCTCTTCCTTGCCGAGCGCGAACAATTGACCAAGTTCATCGCGGAAAAACAGCTCGCGCCGCACTTCGCGCTCGAGCTTGGCCGGGTCGCCGCTGCGTGGATAACGGAACGCCAGCGTGTATAGCGCATCCAGCACGCGGTGTTTGCCTGCGTTCGTACCGTAGCTGGTTTCCACCCCGATGATGGCCACGATCACTTGCGCCGGCACACCGGTGGCAGCCTCCACCTTGCTCAACTCGGCACGGTGTTCGGCCAGGAACGTGCGCCCGCCATCGATGCGGGCCTGGGTGATGAACATCGGCCGGTAGTCGTTCCACGGCTTGACCCGTTCGGCCGGACGCGACATCGCGGTGACGATGGCGTCCTTGAACTGCGCTTGCGCCAGCGTGGCTTCGATCTGCGCGGCATCGATGCCGTACCGGGCGGCGGTGTCGCGCACGAAGTTTGCGCGGGCGATCTCGAATGGCACCGGGGTCAGGTCGACCGGCGGAAGCGCGGGCGCTTCGGCAGCGGCACTGGCGGGCGTAGCAGACGCTGCCGGAGTACCGGGCGGCCTTGCCGGGGGAGCGCTGGCCGCCGGCGGCGGGAACGGAGGGCTGGGCTGGGTCGCGCAGGCGACTAGGCCGAGGGTGAGCAGGCAGGTCAGGGTGCGTCGAATCATCGGCCGAGGGTAACAGACATCAGATGAACTTCTGGCAATAAGGCCATGAAACGCAAAGACTTTGACTCAAGTCAAGGCGGGCTGCAGCAAATTGGGGATTGGGGATTGGGAAGCGGGCTGAAGACGGGGAGGCCAGGGAACAACAGAACAGGAGGACCAGGGGCCGGCGGGTCGAGAGTGAAACATCGGACCACTGAAGATCGTGGCCTGAGGCCGGGGTCGCAGCCTGCGGCGGCCACAGCGGCCTGTCCAGCAGCGGCCTTGCCAATCGCCCGATGATGGCCGGTTCGCCCAGTGGCTGATCGATCTTGCATGCCGGAACCTGCGCCTGCGCCCATGACTGCAGTTGCAAGGCAGGCTCTTCAGACAACGCCCGGGCAGTGCCCCTCCGGGGCGTCGTTATCGCGTCGGCAGCTGCAGGTCCGGCGCGACCGTTCAATGGCCGCGCCGGATGTCTTACAGTGCCGGGAAGTGCGGCGCGCCCGAGCAGGTGGGCACGGCGCCTTCGACTTGCACGGCACCGGTGGTGACGCCAGGACCGGTGGGCGTCAGTGCACTGTTGCTCAGCCCGATCTTCGCGTTGCTCGCAGTGACCGACGTGTTTCCGGTGACCACATTGGCCAGCACCAGATCCAACGGCGTCTGCGCGTCGTAGCCGCGCAGGATCCAGCCTTTGCCGCCGGCATCGTTGGCACTGCGCAAGCCGTCCACGACGATGGCGCTGAAGGTCGGCTTGGTGCCGCCGCTGCCTCCGGCATAGAACGGATTGATCACCACCGGACTGGTCACGCCGTACAGGCAGGTCGCGCGATAGGTAACCTGGCTGACCGGGCCGCCCTTGACGATGCTGGTCTTAATGCGCAGGCCGTTGTTGTCGGTACTGCGGTTACCCGCATCGTCGGTGGACACCAATGCATTGTTCTCCACCAGCACGTTGCTGACGCCAGACATCACCTCGCTGCCGATCGAGATGCCGTGGGTGCCGTAGAACCGGGAGTTGCGTACGGTGATATTGGCCGACTTGGACGCGATGGTCTTGATCGCCACGCCGTCGTCGCCCCCCATCACGTCACTGTCGTGGATGGTGGCGTTGACCACGCTGTCCAGATCCAGCCCGTCGGTATTGGGGCTGGTGGCCGGCGACTTCACCCGCACGCCCCAGATGGTGAGGCCGTTGACGATATGCGAAAAGAAATGGAAGTACGCCGCATTGATCAGGTTGACGTTGTAGAGCGTGAACGCATTGGAGTTCTGCACCTTGATCAGGTCCGGGCTGTTCTGCACCAGATTGGCCTTCTTGGCGTTTTCGCCGAACTCCCACCACGTGGTGCTCTTGCCCAGCATGGTCAGATCGCCGCGCCCATCGATGGTGCCCTGGCGCCCGCCGGTACGAATGCCCATGACGCCGGCGTTATTGCCCTTGACGCTGATCAACGGCAGGCAGCCACCGCTCTTGGAGGCGGCCACGCCGCAGCCGCTGCCGTAGTCGGCCGGATCGCGTGAGCCGTACAACGTGACGCCTTGGTCGATGACCAAGGTGACATTCGCTGGAATCGAGAGCGGGCCAGTCAGAAACGCGTTGCCGCTGCCACTGGTCAGCAGCACGCTTCCGCTCTTGCAGGTATTTAGCGCGTTCTGGATCGTCGCGGTATCGGGTGGCGTTTTTTCCAGCACATCGTCGAATTGTCGCCCGGCCGGCGTTCGGCTGGCCTTCAAGGGCGGCTGACAACTGGCGGGAATCGAGGGCTCGGAGACAGCACGGGCATCACCGGTGGCGAAGGTGACGGCACCGGCCTGCGTAGCAAGCGTAAGACAGACGCCGCCAATGGCAACAGAAAGCAGTTTCATACAGGAGATCGTCCGAAAGAAAGGTGCACGTGCCCATGCGGGCAACGCGGCGCGGCCGCCGTCGCTGCAGCGGCGTGGCGGACTCTACGGAGCGTGGGGTGCGCCCGTAACAGATGAGCGAATCGGGCACCGTGCGAGCGAAGTCACGCCCGCGCGCTGCGCGCTCCTTGCAACGCAGCGCGCAAAACACGCCACAGGTGCCGAGCTGTCAGCGCGATGACATGCGCGCGTTACGACCGTCAACAACGCGATCGTGCAGGCCTGCTGCGCGCGGAGTGATCGGCGTGACGCAAGTCAGGCAATCTGCCTGGCGATCACAGCGCGCGCGCACGCATGCGATGCAGTGCAGCTGCGCGGCCTCAATACCCATGCACCGGGCGATGCGACTTCACCGCCATCACCAGCCCCAACCCGGCCAGCAACGACACTGCCGAGGTGCCGCCGTAACTCATCAGCGGCATCGGCACGCCCACCACCGGCAGCAGGCCGGAGATCATGCCGCCGTTGACCAGCACGTAGACGAAGAACGCCAGGCCGGTGGCACCGGCGACCAGGCGCGAATAGGTGTCGCGTGCCTGCGAGGCGATCCACAGGCAGCGGCCGATGACAACGAGATACAAGGTCAGCACGGTGGCGACGCCGATCCAGCCGAATTCCTCGCTGAGCACGGAGAACGCGAAGTCGGTGGTCTGCTCGGGAATGAAGTTCAGATGCGATTGCGAGCCCAGCCCCCAGCCCTTGCCATCCAGCCCGCCGGAGCCAATGGCGATCTTGGACTGGATGATGTTCCAGCCGGCACCGAGCGCGTCGTTTTCCGGATTGAGGAACATCATGATGCGGTCCTTCTGGTACGGGCGCAGCAGCCAGAACCAAGCCACCGGCGCAGCCGCCGAGACCCCGCCGATGCCCACCGCCACCCACCACCACGGCAACCCGGCCAGCAGCAGCACGAACACGCCGCTGGCGGCGATCAGCACGCCGGTGCCGAAGTCCGGCTGCAGCATGATCAGTGCGGTCGGCACGCCGATGATCACCCCGGTCACCAGCACGGTGGAGATGCGCGGCGGCAGCGGCATGCGATGCAGATACCAGGCCGCCATCATCGGCAGGCTGATCTTGAGCAGCTCGGCCGGCTGCAGGTAAAACACTTTCAGGTCTAGCCACTGGCGGCCGTATTTGCCGGTGCCCAGCGCGAACACCGCCAGCAACGGCAGCATCGACAGGCCGTACACCCACGGCGTCCAGGCGCGCAGGCGCAGCACCGACATGCGCGAAATGCCCCACATCGCAGCCAGGCCGATGACGAAGCGCACGGCTTGCGCCATCACCAGGTGATCGCCGTTGGCGGCGCCGCCGGCGCTCTTGAGCACCGACAGGCCGATCACCATCAACGCGCCAAGCGCCAGGCACAGCACCCAGTCCAGGCTGCGCGTGAAGCGCGCGGCCATGTCCACCAACCAGCGCAGGATGTCACTCAATGGTCGGTCTCCTGCACCGCATCCGGCACGTCCGGCACCACAGGTTGCGCGGGCGTGCTGGGATCCAGCGCCACCGCAGTCTGGCCGATCACCACCGGCAGGTCTTCCAGCGTGGCGGCGGCCGTATCGCCTGCCTGGCGTGCATCGGTGGCGCCGGCTTCGAACTGGTTGATGCCCACCGCGGTCATGCCCAGTTCGCTGTCCAGCGGCAGGATGCCCGCAGGCATCTTGCCGAGCAGCCAGGCGTCGAAGATCTTGCGCGCGATCGGCGCCGCCGAGCTGGTGCCGAAGCCGCCGCCCTCCACTGCGACCGCGACCGCGATGACCGGGTTGTCGGCCGGCGCAAAACCGACGAACAGGCCACGATGGCGCAGGTGCATCGGCAGGCTGCGCGGGTCCACCGCGGCCACGCCCTTGCGGCTGACCACCTGCGCGGTGCCGGTCTTGCCGGCCATCTGGTACGGCGCGCCGGGCGTGATCGCATACCCGGTGCCGCCCGGGCGCATGGTGTCCATCATGCCCTCGCGCACCACCTGCAGGTGCGCTGCGCTCGGGCTGACCGGCTTGCCCGGCGGCTGGATCATCGGCTGCCAGGGATGGTCGAAGCCGGTGCGCTGCTCCAGCACCAGGTGCGGGCGCAGCAGCAGCCCGCCGGCGATGGCCGATACCCCGCGCACCAGCTGCAGCGGGGTGACCTTCCAGTCGCCCTGGCCAATGGCGATATTGACCGTGTCGCCGGGATACCAGCGCTCCTTGCGGGTCTTGTACTTGTAGGCCGGCGACGGCAGGATGCCGCCGATTTCACCGAGCAGGTCCACCCCGGTGGGCTGGCCGAATCCATAGTCGGACATGTAGCGGTCGAAGCGCTCGATGCCCATGTCCACCGCCAGCCGGTAGTAATAGGTATTGACCGACTGGGCGATGGATTTGCGCAGGTCGGTCCAGCCGTGGCCGCCGCGGTGCGAGTCGCCCCAGCCACGGCTGACCCCGGGCAGATAGAACATGCCGGTGGACAGCACCCGGTCTTCCGGCCGGCGCAGCCCGCTGTCCAGGCCGGCCAGCGCGATCAGCGGCTTGAGCGTGGAGCCCGGCGCCACGCCGCCGAGCACCAGCCGGTTGAACTGCGGCCGCGACGGGTTGTCGTTGAGCATCTTGAAGTCGGTATGCGAGATGCCGTTGACGAACAGGTTGGGGTCGTAGCTGGGCAGGCTGACCATGCCCAGGATCTCGCCGGTGCGCGGGTCCATCGCGATCGCCGCGCCCTCGTGCTCGCCGAACGCGGCCACCATCGCGCGCTGCAGGTCGGCATCCACCGACAGCCGCAGGTCCGCGCCCGACTGCGGCGCGACCCGGCCGACAGTGCGGATCGCCCGCCCCTGTACGTTGGTTTCGACCTGCTCGTAGCCCACCTGCCCGCGCAGGTCCTGCTCGTAATACCGCTCCAGCCCGGACTTGCCCATGTGGGTGAGCGCGGCATTGCCCTCGCCCAGCACCGCCAGGTCTTTTTCGTCGATCCGGCCGACGTAGCCGATGATGTGCGCGAACAACGGCCCGAACGGATAGCGGCGGGTCAGATACGGCTCCAGCTCCACGCCGGGAAAGCGCCAGCGCTCCACCGCAAAGCGCGCCATTTCCTCATCGCTCATGCGCAGCTTGAGCGTCACCGGCAAGAAGCTGCGGCGCGCGCGCCGCTCGCGGTTGAAGCGCTCCAGATCCTCCGGCGCGATCGGGATCACCTTGCCCAGCGCGGCCAGCATGGCGTCCATGTCGGCGACCTTGTCCGGGGTCACGTCCAGGCGAAAGGCCGGCACGTTTTCGGCCAGCAGCCGGCCGGTGCGGTCGTAGATCATGCCGCGCCCGGGCACCACCGGCCTGGGCTTGATGCGGTTGGCTTCCGAGCGCGTGGCGTAGACCTCGTGGTCGAGCACCTGCAGCTTGAAGTACCAGCCGCCCAGGCCGACCAGACAGATCACCACCATCACAAAGCCCAGCACCGCACGGCGGCGGAACTGCTCGGCCTCGGCGTGCGGATTCTTGGGGTGGCGCCGCCCGTGCATGACTTACTTCTTGCTCCGCTTGCCCAGCCGCACCGCGTCCAGCAGCACGAACAGCGGCGGCCACAGCGCCATGCCCAGCAGCGGCGCCCACCAGTAGCTCCACGGCAAGGTCGGCTCGCCGACCGCCAGATGCACCGCCGAAGAGACGATCCGGTCATTCAACAGCAGCCCACCGATCGCCAGCGCCTGCTGCGACACCGGGAAGAAGCGCATCCGCGCGCGGAAGCGTTGCAGGATGAAGGTCATGATCACCAGCCGCAGCGCCTGTTCGCCAAGCAGCCCGCCATACAGCAGGTCGGCCAATACCCCGGCCACGAAAGCGATGCCCAGCCCCACCCGGTCCGGTTCCTCGATCACCCAGTAGGCCAGCACCAGCGCCACCCAATAGGGCCGCAGCGGCTGCACCACCGCCGGCAACGGCAGCAGCCCCAGCACCAGCGCGATCAAGATGCTGACCGGCAGGATCCAGGTATTGCGCATGCGGGTCATTGGTCCGTCTCCTGCGGAGCCGGACGGGAATCGGGAGTCGGGAATCGGGAATCGTTAGGAGCGGTGCTCTGCGGCTGTGGGGTGTTGCGGTTGCCGGTTCCCGATTCTGCGTTCCCTGACGCCTGTGAGCCCTGCGGTGACTCGGGGCGGGAATCAGGGTTCTGGGTGCTGAATTTGTTCGATGCAGGAGTACGCGCGGGCATGCTGGACGGGCGGCTGGGTGCCGGCGCACTAGCAGGCTGCGCACCAGGCTTGGCCGATGTCGGCGTGGACTGGGCGCGCGGCGCAGCGCCGGTACTGGCGGCTGGTGCGGGTGCGGCGCCCGATGCTGCGCCCGCCTCCGCACGTGCCGGATCGGTCGCCGCGCTGGCAACACCGCTCGCCGCCGTGCGCGGTGTTGCCGTCATCGGCAGGCTCGCTGGCGCGGTGGTGGCAGCAGGCGCGGCATTGCCGTTGCCGTTGCCGTTGCTGTTGCCATTCCCGATTCCCAACTCCCCATTCCCCATTCCCGGCACTACCCGCAGCGGCTTGCCCGCCCGCAGCAGCAACACGTCGCGGCCGCGGTCGAGCTTGGCAGCGGGGGTCAGTTCGCCGACCAGGAAGGCGTGGGTGTCGTCCGGGTGCAGCTCGGAGACCTTGCCCACTGGAAAGCCGGCCGGGAAGCGGCCGCCCAGGCCGGAGGTGACGATCTCATCGCCCACCTGCACGCCGGCGCTGAGCGGGATGTCGCGCAGCTCCAGGCGGTCGCCGCGGCCGTAGACGATCAGGCGCACGCCGTTGCGGGCCACGCTGACCGGCACCGCATGGTCGGGGTCGGTGAGCAGCAGCACGGTGGAATGCAGCGGGGTCACTTCGATCACCTGGCCCATCAACCCGCCGGCATCGATCACCGCCTGGCCCAGCAGCACACCATCGCGGCTGCCGGCGTCCAGCAGCAGGCGCTGGCGGGTGGGGTCCAGGTCGATGTCCAGGATCGGTGCCAGCTGCACGTCCAGGCCGCGGCGCTCGGCCACGTTGAGCAGCTCGCGCAACTGCGCGTTGTCCAGCGCGGCGGTCTGCAGCCGGGTCAGCCGCGCATTGGCCACCAGCAGCTGATTGCGCAGATCCCGGGTTTCTTCCACCAGTTGCGCATGGGTGGCGGCGTTGTCGCGCACCTGCGAGCCGATCCGCCCCGGCAACCCGGCCACCGCCCAGATCGGCTGGATCAGCAGATTGGCCTGCAGCCGCACCTGGCTCAACCAGCCGCCCCGGCTATCGAGCGCGATCAGCACCACCGCCAGCACCAGATAGACCAGCAGCCGCAGCGTGGAGGTGACTTCGCCCGGACGGGAGGCGACGGGAGGACCGGCGTAGGAGGGCACGTTCAGGGCCGGGATTGGAGATTCGGGATTGGGGATTCGGGGCGCACTTGGCTGGCCCCGAGACGAATGCGGCTAACACGTGAATCAGCGGAACTGCGGGGCAATCCCGCCGGGCCGTAGGCAGGAACCGCCTTTGCGAATCCCCAATGCCGACTCCCGAATCCCGAACGCCTCACTCCGGCGCGAAGAACTCGTTGCCATGCATGTCCACCAGCTCCAGTGCACGACCGCCGCCGCGGGCCACGCAGGTGAGCGGGTCGTCGGCGACCTGCACGTGCAGGCCGGTTTCTTCGGAGATCAGGCGGTCCAGGTCGCGCAGCAGCGCGCCGCCGCCGGTGAGCACGATGCCGCGCTCGGCGACGTCGGCGCACAGTTCCGGCGGGGTCTGTTCCAGCGCCAGCTTGACCGCCGAGACGATGCCCGACAGCGGCTCGTGCAGCGCTTCGAGCACTTCGTTGGAGTTGATCTTGATCATCTTCGGCACGCCTTCTGCAAGGTTACGGCCGGAGATTTCCATCTCCTGCACCTCGTCCTGCGGGTAGGCGCAGCCGATCTGCAGCTTGATGCGCTCGGCGGTGGCTTCGCCAATCAGCATGCCGTGGTTGCGGCGCACGTAATTGGTGATCGACTCGTCGAAGCGGTCGCCGCCCACGCGCACCGACTGCGAGTAGACGATGCCGTTGAGCGAGATCACCGCCACCTCGGTGGTGCCGCCGCCGATGTCGATGACCATCGAGCCGCGCGCCTCGGTCACCGGCATGCCGGCACCGATCGCCGCGGCCATCGGTTCTTCGATCAGGTACACATCGCGCGCACCGGCTTCTTCCGCCGATTCCTTGATGGCGCGGCGTTCCACCTGGGTGGAACCGGCCGGCACGCATACCAGCACGCGCGGGCTAGGGCGCAGGAAGCGCGACTTGTGCACCTTCTTGATGAAGTGCTTCAGCATTGCCTCGGTGTAGGTGAAATCGGCAATGACGCCGTCCTTCATCGGGCGGATGGTGGTGATGTGACCGGGGGTACGACCGAGCATCTGCTTGGCCTCCGCGCCGACCGCAGCCACCGAGCGCGTGCCGCCGATCGCGCGGTCCTGACGCACTGCCACCACCGATGGCTCGTTCAGCACGATGCCCTGCCCGCGCACGTAGATCAGCGTATTGGCCGTGCCCAGATCGATGGACAGGTCGTTGGAGAACATGCCGCGCAGTTTCTTGAACATCGAGGGAGTTGTTCCTGGGTAAGTCGCGTGCCCTGCCGCCAGACTGGCGAAATTTTGGGCAGAAAACGAAGTCGGCTAGCCTAGCAATCCCCCCCGGGGTGAGCAAGGAAAAATCGGGGATTTCGCCTCGGTTTTCATGTGCCGGTCACGCCGGGCATGGCATGCGGTTGTGGCCCTGATCGGTCGCAGCCGTTACCCTTTGCGCCGCGGCGCTCGCGCCGTCCCGCTGCCATGCCCGGCAACTGGCGGGTATTTCCCTACGCAAAGGCCTGATTCGATGTCCGCACTGATCTGTGGTTCCCTCGCCTACGACACCATCATGGTGTTTCCGGACCAGTTCAAGAACCACATCCTGCCGGACAAGATGCACATCCTGAATGTGTCGTTCCTGGTCCCGCGCATGCGTCGCGAGTTCGGCGGTTGCGCCGGCAACATCGCCTACAACCTGCACCTGCTGGGCGGCGCGCCGATCCCGATGGGCACGGTGGGCCAGGACTTCGGCCCGTACCGCGAGCACTTCGAGACGCTGGGGATCGACCTGTCGCGGGTGAAGATCATCGAGGACCTGTTTACCCCGCAGGCCTTCATCACCACCGACCACGACAACAACCAGATCACCGCCTTCCATCCGGGCGCGATGATGCGCAGCTACGAGAATCACGTGAAGGACGTGCCGGGCGTGACCCTGGGCCTGGTCGGCCCGGACGGGCGCGAAGGCATGATCCAGAATGCGGAAGAGTTCGCTGCCGGCGGCATCCCCTTCATCTTCGACCCCGGCCAGGCGATGCCGCTGTTCAACGGCCCGGAGCTGCGCCAGTTCATCGAGCAGGCCGATTACGTGGTGGTCAACGACTACGAGTCCAACCTGCTGCAGGAGCGCACCGGCTGGAACGAGAAGGACATCGTCTCGCGCGTGCAGGCCTATATCACCACCCAGGGTCCCAAGGGCGCGCTGGTGCATACGCCGGACAAGACCTCCGACATCCCGCCGGCGCACGAACGCCGCGTGGTCGATCCCACCGGCTGCGGCGATGCGTTCCGCGCCGGGCTGATCTACGGCATCCAGCACAATTATGACTGGCTGACCATCGGCCGCATGGGCAACCTGATGGGCGCGCTGAAGGTGGAGCACCCGGGCACGCAGAACCAGCGCTTCGACTTTGCCGAATTCAACGACCAGTTCAAGCAGCAGTTCGGCTACGCGCTGTAACGCGCGCCTTGCCCTTCTCCCACCGGGACAGTGTCCTCCTTTATGGGGGAGAAGGGCGGATGGGCTATGAGCAACGCCTCGTGCAGATTGAACGGTGCCGAGGCTTCGCTCCGTACCCTCAACACGCCCCCGCAACCCCCTCCGCGCTCCTGCGCGCTTGCGCCGCGGGCGCTCCCAAGGCACACGCGCCCACGGCGTGCCAGCCGCGCCTTCCCGCCCCGCAGGCAGAGAGGCTCTGTCGACATCTGGCGTCCGTATCGCCATCCCGTTTGCTGCAATGCAGTTTGAGCAAGGGCCCGGTTTGGGTCTCTACTGGCGTCTCGCGCCCACTGAGGAACGCTGGCCCATGTCAGAGCCAAGCGTTGTCGCTGCCGCTTCCATCAGCCTGCCGGAGATCGAACCCGATACCCTCCGGCACATCCGACGGCTGCGCGACATCGCGCCGCTGGCCGCGCCACTGTCGCGCTCGTGGCGGCGCTGCCTGGACGATTACGCGCTGCTGCCCGAAGCGACCCCCGAGCCACTGGTGCACGACGCACTGCATGTGCGCGAGCGCCAGCAGCGCCTGGGCGAGGTGCTGCGCATCGCCAGGGTGGAAATGGAAAACCTGTACGAGCAGATTGCCGGCAGCGGCTATGCGGTGATCTTCGGCGATGCCGAGGCCACCGTGCTGCACAGCGTGCACGACTCCACTCTGCTGCGCGAATTCCGCCAGGCCGGCCTGTTCTGCGGCGCCAGCTGGGCCGAGTGCCATCAAGGCACCAACGGCCTGGGCACCTGTGCGGCCGAGCGCACTGCGGTGAGCGTGCACCGCGGCGAGCATTACCTGACCCGGCACCTGCCACTGTCGTGCAGCGGCGCGCCGATCCTGGACCCGCATGGCGGCCTGCTGGCGGTGCTGGACGCCTCTACTCCCAATGCGCAGGACAGCAAGCAGATCCAGCGGCATACCATGGCCCTGGTCAGCATGTCGGCCGCGCAGATCTCGCGCTCGCACTTTCTCAATCAGTTCGGCCACGCCTTCATCCTGCGCTTCCATAGCCGGCCGGAATTTGCCGGGCTCCTGCACGAAGCACTGATCGCCATGGATACCGACGGGCGCGTCCTGGCAGTCAACGAAGCGGTGCTGGAACAACTGGGCAAGCTGGACCGCAGCCAGTTGGTGGGCCGCGACATCTCGCAGGTGATGCAGCTGGATTTCGACACCATCGAGCACCGCGCCGGCAGCGACGCAGGCACGCTGTGGTCGATTCGCTGTGCGTGCCACGGGCGGCGTTTCCATGCACTGGTGCGGCCGCCCCGCGCGCGCGCTGCACCGGCGTCCATCGGCGGGGCCGGACAGGTGGCGCCGGAGTGCGACCTGCAGCCGGGCGAGCATGTCGGCTCGGACCCGCGCATGCGCCACAACCTGGCCAATGCGTTGAAGCTGGCCGCGCACCGTGTCTCGATTCTGTTGCGCGGCGACACCGGCACCGGCAAGGAAGAATTCGCCAAAGCCGTGCATCGCGGCTCGCCGTGGGCCAGCAATGCGTTCGTGGCGATCAATTGCGCGGCGATCCCCGAGGCATTGATCGAAAGCGAATTGTTCGGCTACGCGCGCGGCGCCTTCACCGACGCCGCACGCGAAGGCCGCCACGGCAAATTGCTGCAGGCCAGCGGCGGCACGCTGTTTCTGGATGAAATCGGCGACATGCCGCTACCGCTGCAAAGCCGCCTGCTGCGGGTATTGGAAGAACAATGCGTCACTCCTCTCGGCAGCGAACGCGCAGTGCCGCTGGAGCTGCACGTGATCAGTGCCAGCCACCGCGACCTGGCACAACGCGTCGCCTCGGGCGAGTTTCGCGAGGACCTGTACTACCGGCTCAACGGCGTGGTGTTGCACTTGCCGCCCTTGCGCGAACGCAGCGACAAGGCCGAACTGATCCGCACGCTGCTGCGCGAAGAAAACTGCGAGCAAGGCGTGCGCATCAGCGAAGAAGCGATGCACAAACTGCTCAGCTACACCTGGCCCGGCAATCTGCGTCAGCTGCGCAACGTGCTGCGCACCGCCGCGGTACTGTGCAGCGATGGCGTGATCGGCCTGCCCAACCTGCCGCAGGAAATCGTCGATGCCGGCAGCGCGCCCTGCCTGGTCGATGGCCGCGCGGTGGCCGCCGACGACATGTCCGGCCGCGCCGCACTGGATCAGGCCGAACGCCTGGTGCTACAGCAACAACTCGAACGCTACCGCTGGAATGTCAGCCGCACCGCCGATGCGCTAGGGATCAGCCGAAATACGCTGTATCGCAAGCTGCGCAAGCACGGTCTGGATACCGGGTGAATCGGGAATCGGGAATCGTAGAGCCAAGCACCCTTGCTCTTACCCATTCTCGATTCCCTACTCCCTATTCCCAATAATCAAAGCGCCCACCGCAAGCCAATCAGATACTGCCGGGGCACTCCCGGTGCCAGGAAGCTGGCCGGTCCGGTTTCCACCGGCGCTTGCTGCGGGCGGGCGAGTTCGCCATCGGGAAACACGTCTTCGGCCACGGCCGCATAGGTGGCGTACTGGCGGTCGAACACATTGTCGATGCGTGCGAACAGCGACACGCGCGCAGTGATGGCCCAGCGCGCCTGCAGATCCACCAGCGCATAGCCGGCGGTGACGATGTCGATGCGCTCGGGCGCGGCTTCGCCGTCTTCGGCGTTGTCGACCTGACCGTCTTCGTTGCCGCTGGCTACCCGCCCGGAGACCGCGCGCACGCCCATGCCCAACGTCAGCGCATCGCGCTGCCATTCCACGCCGAGCTTGAGGTTGTGCCGCGGTAGCGCTGCGATCCGCAGGCCCGGCCGCAGGGCGATCACGCGTTCGCCGGACAGCAGTTCGCCGCTGCTGCGATAGGTCGCATCCAGATAGCTGTACCCCGCAGACCACTGCCAGTCGCCGCTGCGCAGGTGTAGCGCCGCGTCGATGCCCTGGTAGCGGGTACGGCCCACGTTATCGAAGTAGCCCAGCTGCGTATCGGGCGCACGCAAGAACAAGATGTCGTCGCGGTTGTCGGCGCGGTACACCGACACCGTCGCGTTGCTGTCGGCCCATGGCCACCAGCGTGCGCCCAGCTCGTAGGTACGCGAGACGATCTGCTCCAGGCGCGGGTCGGCCTGCAGGCCGGTCGGCAGCCGGCACGGCTGGGTGGGATCGGCGCACCCCAGCTCGATCGCCGTGGGCGCGCGCGTGTTCTGCGCCACCGAGCCGTACACGGTCAGGCCGGACTCCAGCCGATGGGTGAGCCCCAGTGAGGGGTTGGCCTTGGCGTAGACGAAGCGCTCGCGCGGGCGGTCGCCGTCTTCGGCAGTGGAGAGGATGTTGTCGACCACCACCCGGTTCCAGCGCACGGCGGCAGTGAGATGGGTGGCCGCGCCTAGCTCCCAGGTGTCTGCGAGAAACGCGCCCAGGGTCTTGGTGCTGCCGCGCACGCCGGAAAAGAACGCACGCTCGGCATCTGGATCTGCCACCACCGAGCGGTCCGGCTGCACCCAGCCATCGCGGGCGAACTGGCGGTAACGCACGTGCCCGCGGTCGAAGGTGACACCGGCACTGAGCGCATGCGCGCCCCACTGCTTGCTCAGGTTGAGCGCAAGCCCCTGCGCTTGCTGCCGCATCTGGGTGGTATTGAGCGCGCCAGTGTGCAGCGCATCGGCATCGGCGCGCGCCACCTCGCAATCGGCATCCAGCGCGCTGCCATCGGCAGCGTAGCCGGAGGCGCACTCCTCGACAAACTCTTCGTAGTCCTCGCCGATGTCGCCGTTGACGGTGTCGCGCCGCCCTGCCCGCGAGTACGCCAGCGCGTGCAGCGCGGTGTCGGCATCGAAGCGGTGATCCAGTTGCGCGGTCAGCAGCGTGTTGCGATTGCGGGTGAGGTCGGGCGAGGTATACACCGCGCGGCGATCGACACGATACAGCCCGGGCTCTGGCCCTTCATCGGTGTAGCGCGTGTCCGGCAGCAGGCCATTGCCGATCAGGCGGCTGCGCCCATGCAGCAACGACAGACTCCAGTCGGTGTCATCGCCTTGCCGGCCGAGCTTGCCGAACAGCGTGCCCAGGCGTCCTTCGGAGGCATCGCGCCAGCCGTTTTCGTCGAAGCCGGTCACTGCGATAAAGCCGTGCCAGCCATCGCCGCCAGCCATGCCGTAGCTGGCGTCCAGCCGCTTGCGCGCGCCGCTGCCGGTGGTCAGTTCGCCCTGCAGTCCGGGCGCAGTGAGGCCGGATGCGGTGGACAACACCACCGCACCGCCAAGCGTGTTCGGCCCGAACAACGGGTTGGAACCAGGCATCAAGGTCACGGCGGTGATGGCCGATTCGGGCAGCATGTCCCAGCTGACGATGTCGGCGAACGGTTCGTTGACGCGCACGCCATCCAGGTACACCGACACGCCTTGCGAGGCACCCGGCAAGGCCGATGCGCGGAAGCCATGGAAGGTGAGGTCGTTCTGAAATGCGCTGCCCTGTACATCGTTGCCATCCACACCGACAAAGCGGCGTTGCAGCAGATCGCTGAGGTTGTTGCTGCGCCCGCGCGAGAACTCCGCAGTGGTCGCCGACTGCACCATGTACGGCAGCTGCGCCGCATCGATGGTGGTGCCCGGAATGGGCGTGGCGGTGACGTCGATCCGATCCAGCCAGGTGACTTGCGGCGCCTCGTCCGCATGTGCAATGCCGGTCGTGCCGGCGCACACCAACGCTGCGCACGCACAGGCGAGCCGATGCCGTTGCACTGCATCGCGGCCATGGCGTGCGGTGCGAAATGGCGGTGTGCTGCAATACCTCGGCAAGCGATGCGTCGACCTCATGTCGTCTCCTTCAATACCGTATGATCGATTTGATGCCGCGCGCCGCGCGCAGATCTGCCAGCGCCTGATTGATGTCGTCCAATGCGAGCGTGCGGGTGATCAGCGGTGCCAGCTGGAGATCGCCACGCAGATAACGCTTCACATAGCCGGGCAACTCGCTGCGCCCCTTCACCCCGCCGAACGCGCTGCCACGCCACACCCGCCCGGTGACCAGCTGGAATGGGCGGGTGCTGATTTCCTGCACATCGTCGGCCACGCCGAGAATGACGCTCTCGCCCCAGCCCTTGTGGCAGCACTCCAGCGCCGCGCGCATTGCGCCGACATCGCCTACGCATTCAAAGCTGTGGTCGGCACCGCCATCGGTGAGGTCCACGATCACCTGCTGGATCGGTGCGCCGTAGTCGCGCGGGTCCAGGCAATCGGTGGCGCCCAGCGCGCGTGCCAGTGCGAACTTGCCCGGGTCGATATCCACCGCGATGATGCGCCCGGCCTGCGCCAGCACTGCGCCCTGGATGACCGACAAGCCGATCCCGCCCAGCCCGAACACCGCCACGCAGTCGCCGGGCCGCACATGCGTGCTGTTGAGCACCACGCCCACACCGGTGGTGACCGTGCAGCCGAGCAAGCAGACCTGATCCAGCGCTGCCTCCGGCTGGATCCGCGCGACCGCGATCTCCGGCAGCACGGTGTATTCGGAAAACGTGCTGGTGCCCATATGGTGCAGGATCGGGCGCCCATTCAATGAGAACCGGCTGCTACCATCGGACATCAGGCCGCGCTCCTGGCTGCTGCGGATCGCCTGGCACAGGTTGGTGCGCCCGGAGCGGCAGAACTTGCACACGCCGCATTCGGGCATGTACAGCGGGATGACGTGATCGCCGGGCCGCACGCTGGTCACGCCGATGCCGACGTCTTCGACAATGCCGGCCCCCTCCTGCCCCAGGATCGCCGGGAAGCTGCCTGCCTGCCCATGCGCCAGCGCATGCGCGTCGCCATGGCAGACGCCGGTGGCGACCAGGCGTACCAGTACTTCGCCGGGGCGCGGCGGCTGCAGGTCCACTTCTTCGATGGTCAGCGGCTGATGCGGGCCCCAGGCCACCGCAGCGCGTGTCTTCATCCCGCCTCCCCGGCGCATCTCGGCATGGGCGCCGCTCAGCGCGCGATGACCACGCCCCACGGCAGTTCGCCGACAGGGATCTGTTTGAGTTCGCGCAAACTGGCGGTATCGATCACGCTCACCGTGTTGGAGCGCCCGTTGGCCACATACAGCTTGTCGCCGGCCGGTGTCAGTGCCGGGTTCCAGGGCCGCAAGCCGACCGGAATCTCGGCCACGCTGCGCCCCTGCCGGGTATCGATCACGCTCACGGTGCCGGCGCCGCCATTGGATGCGTACAGCCGCGCGCCATCAGCCGACAGGGTGACCCCGGCGGTGCGCACACCGGCCGGCAGGCTGGCGCGGCGCGTGCGGGTCTTCAGATCGATCACGTCCACCACGTTGGCGGTTTCCTGCGCGATGTAGACGCTGTGTCCGTCCGGGGCGAACGCCATGCCGCGTGGATGTCCGCTGGTGGCAACCACGCCGCGCGACCGGTGCGTGGCCAGCTCGATCATGTCCATGTCGTTGGAGCCTTCGTTGCTGGTGAGCAGCCACTGCCCGTCCGGCGTGTACGCGCAATGTTCCGGTGCATGCCCGCGCGTGGCGATGACCTCCTGCACGCGGAACTGCGCCGCAGCGATCAGCATCACCTGGTTCTGTCCTTCCACGCACACGGCAAACTGGGTGCCATCGGGCGAACGTGCGATGCCTTCGGCGTTTTCGCCGATGTCCACCTGGCGCTCCACGGTGTCCTTGGCGGTGTCCAGTTCGATCAACCGGTGATGCTGCGCATCGATCAGATACAGCAGCCCCTGCCGGCCGGGCAGCACCTGCTGCAGGCGCTTGCCGAGCTGGCCCTGCGCACTGAGCGTGCGCACCACCGTGTCGCTGGCAGTGTCGATCACCGACACCGTGCCGCTGCGTTGATTGGGCACATACGCATATACCGGCGGCGACGAGGGCGTCGGCGCTGCATCGGTGGCGCGTGCCGGCGCGGAGGCTGCGGGCGCCGCCGTGGAGGCCGCCACCGTCGCATCGCGCTGGCAGCTGGCCAGCAGGAGCAATGTGCCGAGCGCGCCCATGGTCGCCAGGCGCGGCCAGGTGCCGGAGGCCGCTCTCGGTGCGACTGGCTTCATTGCGCCTTGCCCGCGGTCTTGTTGACCGAATGGATGAAGGCCAGCAGCTTCTCGGTATCGCCGGGCTTGAGCACCGGTGCGAACGGCGGCATCTGCCCAACGACTTTTTCGTGCCCGATGCGGGTCTTGCCATGGGTGATCATCGCGGCGGTGCCTTCGCTGATCAGCGCGCGCAAGGTGTCGTCGTCGCTGCCGTACACCCACACATCGTTGGTCAGCGGCGGGCACATGCCGCCGCCACCGGTGCCGCCGTGGCAGGCATTGCAGCCGGCCGAGAAATAGATCCTCTTGCCGTCGGCCACCAGCTCCGGGGTGACCTTGACCTCCGGCCCCTTCGGAATCGGCACCACGGTGGCCGGCGGGGCAGGCGGGGTGGCTGGATCGGGCGCCGGCCCGGCGGCGAGATGGGGCATTGCCGGCGCTGTGGCGGCCGGTGCTGTGGCGGCGGGTGCGGGTGCGGGTGCGAGTGCGCCGGCGGCAGCGGGTGCCACCGCATCCGGCGCCGGAGCAGGCGGCGGCGCTTCTTCCTTGCTGCATGCCGCCAGCACTGCACTGAGCAGCACGCCGCATAGCGCTGCGCGAACGGAACGATCGGTATAACCCACGGTGGACTTGCGCATGAACGCACCTTTCTGATCGGCGGGAACACCGCGCACCCCGTGCACGCGGTGGATGAAACGGTCAGCGTCTGGCAGGGCGCCTGGCCTCGTTAAGGAGCGAAGCCAGCGCGGTATTGCCGCGGTCCTGTGCCAATGTCGCGGCGGTCTTGCCATCGCGGTTGCGTGCCGCTGGGTCGGCACCGGCCGCCAGCAGACGCTTGGCGACGTCCTCGCGCCCGGCGGCTGCGGCCAGCATCAAGGCGGTGACACCGGCCTGATTGGCGTGCCCCACGTCGGCGCCGCGCGCGAGCAGCGCGTCGAGAATGGCCGGGTCGTCGCGTGCCACTGCAAACATCACCGGCGTAAACCCGGTGGCGTTGGCGCGCCGTGCATTTGCGCCGGCAGCAAGCAGTGCCTGCACCACCTCGGCATCGGCGTAGGACACCGCCAGATCCAGTGCGCTCCAGCCATCGCCGGACACGGTGTCCACCGGCGCGCGCTTGCGCAGCAGGCGGCCGACACTGTCGGCATCGTTGGCCCAGGCCGCCTTCATCAAGGCAGTCCAGCCGCTGGCATCGCGCGCTTCCAGCCGTGCGCCGGCATCCAGCAACAGGCCGACCAGATCCGGTTCCTGGTTGCGGATGGCCTGATGCAGTGGCGGCTCGCCGAGCAGGTTGGGCGTGTTGGCATCGGCGCCATGCCGCAACAGCCACGCCGCACGTACCGCATCGCCGGCATCCAGCGCATGCGTCAGTTCCTGGTTGGGGTTGGCGCCGTCCGCGATGCGCAGCTGCAGCTGCGCCAGTTCCTGCGACGAGGCGGCAGGACTCGGCGCGGTCGATGCGGAGGCCGGTGTGGTGTACGGCCCATGCGACGGCAGATCGCCAGCCACGATGCAGTCGCTGCAACGGACCAGCGGCACGTGATAGCCATGCAGGATCTGCGCGATCTTTGCCGCGTTGTCCTGCAGTGCCTTGTTCAATGCATCGCGTAGTTGCGCATTCTTGCGCGACACCGCCCACGCCATCGAATACTCCAGCACCGCATCGTCGATGGTGTTCAACGGCACCATGCCCAGCCCACCGCGCGCCGCGTAGTAACCGGCCACCGGGCCCCAGGATTCGGCCGCATCCAGCTCGCTGGCAGCCACCCGCTCGACCAGCTTGCCCGGATGTTCTTCCGGTGCGGTGGCCGAGTCGTAGAACAGGTATTGCACCTGGCCGCTGATGCCGTGCTCATACAGGGCCTGGCGTGCGGGCGAGCTCTGGAACACGCCCAGCTTGATCGATTTCAATGCTGCATCGTCCAGCGAACGCGGCCTCAGCTCCAGGCCCTTGCGCGTCACCAGCACATAGGTCGAACGGTACACGGGCCGCGTGGTCAGGCCCTGCTCGAAGTCGCTATTGAGATCCATCAGCAGATCGCAGCGGCCGGCATTGATCGTGCTGTGCGCCAGTCCCCGCTGGTAATAGCTGCGCCATTCGTATTCGAACCGCCGGCCCATGGCATCGGCGACGACTTGCGCGATCTTGTTCTGGAAACCTTCGCCGGCCTTGTTGGACAGCGGCATATTGCCCGGGTCGGCGCAGACGCGCAGCACCGTGGAATCGGGCGCAGGGGGCGGCGTGTTGGCCGGCGCTTGCGCGGCGGCTGGGGCTGCAGTGGATGCAGGCGCCGCTGTGGGCGCCGCACCGGAATCAGAAGCGCGAGCCGCCGGTGAAGACGGCTCGCGTGTGCAACCTGCGGCGACGAGTCCGAAGCTGCAAACCACCAGCCCCTTGCGCAGGTGCCGGGTCATGCCGCCCACGCCGACAGAGCGCTGCCGACGTTGGCGTCCAACGCCTTGCGTGGATCTCATCGTGCCGTCTTCGCTGCTGCGTTGGCGGTACCGCCGCCTGCGGCCGCAGTGGCAGTTGCGGTAGTGGACACCGTCTTGCCGGCGCCATCGATACGGAAGGTGTGCACCATGCCGCCGAGCGGGATCTTGTCGAAACCGGCGCCGAACGCCAGACCGGCAGCACCCAGCGCGCCGTACGGATCGGACGGGTCCAGACCTGCCGCCACCGGCAAACCGATCCAGCCACCGATGCCGGAGAACACCGCCACGTACTGGTGCCCATTGGCCTTGTAGGCGATCGGGTTGCCGATGATGCCGGAGGGAAGTTTCATCTCCCACAGCTTCTTGCCGGTGTCCTTGTCCACCGCACGGAACCAGCCATCCAGCGTGCCGTAGAACACCAGCCCGCCATCGGTGACCAGGGTACCGCTCCACACCGGGAACTTCTCCTTGATCTCCCACTTGGACTTGCCTTCCACCACGTCGAACGCTTTGACGATGCCCAGCGCGCCGGGCTGGTTCGGCTTCATCATCACGTTGGCGAACACATACGGCAGGCCTATCATGGTGTTGCCGCGTTCCTGCGGTTCCAGCTCCATGTGCCAGTTGTTGGTGCCGCAGAAGAATACTGCCGAATTGGCTGGATCCACCGAACACGGCTGCTGGTCCTTGCCGCCCATCGCCGACGGGAACGCCTGCACCTTCTTGCCGCGTTCCAGCGGCGAATGCGCGGCCACCTTGACCGGCCGGCCGGTCTTCATGTCGATGCGTTCGGCCCAGTTGGCCGGCACGAACTTGTGCGCGCGCAGCAAGGTGCCATCGCGACGATCGAGCACGTAGGCGAAACCGTTGCGATCGAACTGCACCACCGAGGGCACCTGCTTGCCGTCGATGCTCAGGTCCACCAGGATCGGTTCGTTGATGCCGTCGTAATCCCACTGGTCGAACGGGGTCTTCTGGTAGCCCCATACCGCTTCGCCGGTGTCGATCTTGCGCGCGAACAGCGTCATCGACCACTTGTTGTCATGCTCGCCGTTGTTGCACTCCTCCTGCGTGGTCTTGCCGCAGCGATACGACGGGCTCCACAGACCCGGATTGCCGGTGCCGTAGTACACCAGCTTCAACTTCGGGTCGTAGCTGTACCAGCCCCATGCCGCGCCACCGCCGCGCTTCCATTCGTCGTTGGGAAAGGTCTTCACGCCCAGATCGCCGAGCTGGCCGTATTGCGGATTGGCCTTGTTGAAGTCCGGGCCCAGGCAGATCGCCTTGTCGGTGCCGGCCGCATCGCAGGACCAGGCCTGCTTGCCATCGGCCAGGTTGTAGGCGGCCACGCGCCCGAGCACGCCGAACTCGTTGCCGCTGATACCGGCCACCACTTTGCCGTCGGCGATGATCGGCGCCATGGTGAGGGTTTCGCCCTTGTCCGGGTGCGCGAGTTTCTGCTTCCACATTTCCTTGCCGGTCTTGGCATCGAGTGCGATCACATCGCCGCTCAGGCTGCCGAACACCAGCTTGCCATCGGCGTACGAGGCGCCGCGGTTGACCGTATCGCAGCACGCCACCGCCACCGAGCGTTCGTCCTGCTGCGGGGTGTACTTCCACAACACCTTGCCGCCGTCCTCCTGCGCTGCCAGGTCGATGGCGAACACGTTGTTCGGATATGCGCTGACCATGTACATGACGCTGCCGATCACCAGCGGCTGGCCTTCGTGGCCGCGCGTGGCATCGGTCTTCATTTCCCACGACATCTTCAGGTTCTTGACGTTGTCGCGATTGATCTCGGCCAGCGGGCTGTGCCGGGTGAGCGCGAAGTCGCGCCCGATGCCGCCCCAGTTGTCCGGGTTGCTGGCATTGGTGGTGAACTCGCTGTCGGTATCGACCATGGCGGCGGCCGCCGGCGCGACGGGCTTGGCGGCCGGTGCGGGCGTTGTCGTCGTTTCCGTGGCGGCGTCTTTCTTGCAGCCAGCCAACGCGGCGCTCAGCGCAAGCATGAGCAGCACACTGCTGCGCAGGCTACGACAGGAAGATTGGTGCATATGCGTCTACCCCTCTCGATTGAACAACCAGTCGGTTGAAACATTCCGCAGCACAGGCGTTGCACCCGCCAATTGCACCGCGGACGTCGGAAACGTCGAGAAGGAAAGAGCAAACGCCATGCCAGCGCCCTGGTGCGACGCAGCATGCTGGAGCAGCAGGGTTTGTGGTGATGGCAGTCGCTGAGCCAGGTGCACTGTCACGGTTCTGGCACAGTTTGCGCCGGGCGTGCTGTGACATGGATGGTGCAGCGGGTGTGGGACTGCCTGTCGGTCAGTGCTGTGAACTCAGCGCGCGTGGGGCGACATGATTGCCTCTGGCTCGCGCAAATCAATGCATCACAGCCAAAGACCGCACCAGATAATCGAACAAGGTGCCGCCACGGCCTTCCCTTCCCACCGGGAGAAGGTGCCCGAAGGGCGGATGAGGGCACGGCATAGGTCAGGCGTGTGATGTCTGGCAGTGCTGATGACGCGTTGCAAGATTCAGCAGCGTCCACGCCCTTTCGAGCGCATGTCACTTCCAAGGCGATAACGGTGTCCTGATCGTCATCGTCATCCAGCGACACGCGGCCAGCCACGCATCGCACTCCATGCTTCGCGCGCCTGGCCTACTCGCCAAAGCTCACGCTAGCGGTTCCACTGCGCCAGCAACTGCGTGCAATCCTGCAACCGCCAGTCGGCAAGGCCCGGCCATGGATCGCCGGGTGTATTGACCAGCACGGTGCAGGTACCGACTGCACGGCCGCAGGCCAGGTCGTTGTGGTGATCGCCGACCATGACCAGTGCTGTGCCCTCCACCGCCCAGCGTTGCGCAAAATACTGCAAGCCATCGGGTGCGGGTTTGGGGGCGGCCTCATCGCGGCCGACGATGTCGTCCCAGGCGAATGCATCGTGCAGGCCGATCGCCTGCAATGTCACCTGCGCCAATGCGCGCGCATTGCGGGTGAGCATGCCGAGCCGGCATCCGGCTGTCTGCAACGCACGCACCAGCGCCACTGCACCGGGTGCGGGCTGTGCGGCCTGTGCGAGTTCACGCTCGTGCGCGAGCAACCAGGCGTGTTTGACTGCGGCTTGGTCGGCCGGCAGCGATGCCAGGTAATGCAGGATGTCCGCCTCGGGCGGGATCTCCAGCGCGCGTCGGATCAACGCGAAATCGTGTGCCGGCAACGTGAGCGTGCCGTCCATGTCGAACACCCAGTGTCGGTAGGCGGACAACGGCAGGCGTGCGGCGATCGCGCCGTCCATGCGCTTATTTCCAGCCCGGCATTTGAGTGGTATCCAGGCCGC
This sequence comes from Xanthomonas cassavae CFBP 4642, assembly GCF_000454545.1. Classification (NCBI taxonomy): domain Bacteria; kingdom Pseudomonadati; phylum Pseudomonadota; class Gammaproteobacteria; order Lysobacterales; family Lysobacteraceae; genus Xanthomonas; species Xanthomonas cassavae. Next base: position 1,255,352 of record NZ_CM002139.1, on the reverse strand, counting down.
CCACCTCGAACTCCGCCGTGCGCGTCCCGCCGGCCTTGACCGGGAAGGTGATGCTGATGCGCTTGGCGTTACGCACAATTTTCCACAGCGCCTTGTCGTCGTCGATGAACATCGCGATCGCTTCGTCGGTGTCCGGGCGGTGGGCCGCCATCGCGCGGGGCGCGCCACCATCGGCCGAGACCTGCACCTTGCAGCCGCTGTAGCAATTGAAATCGCCGGCCTTGAGCACGAGATAGCTGTGACGCTTCCACTGCGGGTGATCGCGGAACACCAGGCTCACCGGCTTGGGACCGCTGCCGTCGACATCCACGCGGCTCTTGGCATCGATCATCGCCGAGCGCTGCGTGCCGCCCTTGGCCGGCACCTGCGAGTACTGCCAGAGCGCCTGCATACGACGCAGCTCGCGCGCCTGCTCGCCCTTGGCCTTGATGTCGGCATAGCCGGGCTCGATGCGTGTGGCCGCCGTGGTCCCGGCATAGCCTTCGATCAAGGCCGCACCGTGCGCACGCGCCATGTCCCAGTTCTGCGCCTTGACCGCTTCATCGTATTGCTTGGCGAGCGCATCGGCCTGAGTTTCCTTGGCCTGCGCCTGCGCGCTTGCCTGCGCCTGACGCTGCGCCTGGCGGTCGGTACAGCCACTCACTGCAGCGACGCACAAGGCCGCGCTCAGCAGATACTTCATCGTCGACTCCGGAAGGCATGAAAGGCAGCGGCAACGATACCAGCCTGCCCACGACGGCCGCGATCAAACTGCGGCACGCCGTAGGAGCACACCCTGGCGCGACGTGGCGTTACCGGGAATGCTCCCTCGCGCCCGGGTGCGCTCCTACAGCGGCGATTGCAGGGCACGATGCAGCAAGGAAAGCGGCCGGAGGGCGTCTGCAACGCCCTCCCCTTCCATTACGGCTGCGGCTGCGCCGGCGGTGCCGCCTTGGCCTTGGCGATCATCTCGGCCACCGATGCGGTGGTGATCGGGTGGTAGCTGGGCTTGGCCTTTTCGAAGGCCTGCTCGGCAAACGCAATGCCGTCCGGGGTCTTCAGCAACTCGGCATAGATCGGCAGCACCAACTTGCGGCGGCCCACGCGTTCGATGAACTCGCCTGCAGCGGGGCGCGCATCGGTGTAGCCGCTGCGGATCGCCAGCGGGTACCAGCGCATGGCGATCTCGCCATTCGGCGTGCCGGTGAAGTGATAGGCCTCGTCCAGCTGCTTGAGCTGCTCGGGCTTCAAGGTCGCGCCCATGCCGCTGAGGAAATGCACCCACTCCTGCGTGCCCCATTCGCCGGTGACCTGCTTGCTGGGCAGCGTGCCGCTGCCGCTCCAGGCGATCCGCGCGGTGTCCACGATGGAGAAGCTGCGCGAGCGCGCCTTGGTCGCAAACGCCGGGATGCCCGGCTGGTTCAACCACGCATCCACTTCGGCAGCGGTCACCGCGGTGGGGTTCTTGGCCAGCAGGTTCTTTTTCAGGTAATCGACGAACTGGTCGGTGGTGGCGCTCTGGAAGGCGTGGTCGTCGAACCAGCCGCGCAGGAACGGGTCGAACACCTCGCGGCCGAAGCGCTGCTCCAGGAACTGCAGGAACCAGGCGCCCTTGACGTAGGCCACCTGGCTCAAGGCCTCGTCCGGATCGCGCTGCGCCAGCGGCGGCAGTGCCAGGGCCTGGTCGGCGGGCGCCATGTCCTTCACTTCGGCCAGCAGATCGCCCTGGTCGATCTCGCGCTCCATCTCGGCCATCTCGGTGCCGTACAGCGCTTCGGTGATGCGGGCCTGCACGTAGGTGGTGAAGCCTTCGTTGAGCCAGATGTCCTTCCAGCTCGCATTGGTCACCAGGTTGCCGGACCAGCTATGTGCCAGTTCGTGCGCGACCAGCGACACCAGCGACTTGTCGCCGACGATCACGGTGGGCGTGGCGAAGGTCAGGCGCGGATTCTCCATGCCGCCGAACGGGAACGACGGCGGCAGCACCAGCATGTCGTAACGGCCCCAGCGATACGGGCCATAGAGTTTTTCGGCGGCACCGATCATCTTCTCGGTGTCTTCGAATTCCTTGGCCGCCTTGTCGGCCATCGCCGGCTCGGCCCACACGCCCGAGCGCGCGGAGATCGGCTTGAACACCACATCGCCGGCGGCAATGGCCAGCAGATAGGACGGAATCGGCTCGGGCATCTTGAAGCTGTAGTCGCCGTCGCGCGCGGCCTTGGGGTCGTTGTCGGCGCTCATCAGCACCATCACGTCCGGGCGCGAGGTCACGTGCGCGCTGTAGGTGAAGCGCACGCTCGGGGTGTCCTGCAACGGCACCCAGCTGCGCGCGTGGATCGCCTGCGACTGGCTGAACATGAAGGGCAACTGCTTGCCCTCGGTCATCGACGGCTCCAGCCACTGCAGGCCCGAGGCGGTCGGCGCGGTGTGATAGGTGATCACGACCTTGGCGGGCTGGTTCGGCGTCTCGATGGTGAGCTTGCTGCCGAAGGTCTTGTCGGCTGGCGCCAGTGCGAACTGCAGCGGCGCCAGGCCGCCCTTGCCATCGTCGGCCTGCACCTGGGCGATGCTCAGCTCACGCGTATCCAGCACCAGCTGCTTGGCCGCCTTGTCCTTCCACTCCAGCGTGTAGGTGGCCGTCCCGCCGATCTGCTTGCTGTCGAAATCCAGCTTCAGGTCCAGCGCCAGATCCTTGATGACCACCAGCTGCGGCTGGGCATAGGAGCTTTCGTCGTGGTTGCGGGCGTCTGCTTTCACGGGGGCCTTGGCAGTGGCGGCCGGCGCGGCGGCGGTGGACGCCGGCGGCGTGGAGTCATTGGAACAGCCGGCCAGCGCGATGGACACGGCCAGGGACAGCGACAGGAACGGGAAGCGCATCGACGGCACCGCAGCGAGGGAATCGGGCATTTTAGCGCTACGCGCCATCGGCTGCCCGCGCCGCCGCCGACCGGGGACGAACGGCCGACGTGACAGCGAAAATCAAGAGTCGCTGGAAGAACGTCGCGCAGCC